>CBIMFG010000187.1:0-7142 GCA_966243125.1 uncultured Niastella sp. | reverse complement strand
ATAATGCCATAGCCGCGCAAACTGCGAGCCGGAATACAGACAGTTTGGTGGCCAGGAATATGGCCACTAAACTGAAAGACAGTTTATCGCTGACCCAGCAGCAAGCCAATGCTATTTTTGGTATTTGCCAACGGGCACGGATCGAAAAAAAACAAACATGGTCGCAATACCGAAGCACCAACACGCTAAAAGAGCGCATGCAAAGGGAAGATAACAGAAGGGATTCACTGATAAAAAACATAATCGGTGATGAAAAGTACGAGCTCTATCTAAAAAAAAGATGGCTTCTTTTATTAACCAATTAAATCCGAAGCAATGCAGCTTATCAAAATATATGTAACACTAACGATTGGTGTTTTCTTTCTGAAAGCGCATGCTCAGGATGGAAGCGTACATACTCCATCAGCATACGCCAGTTCACTCAGTAATTACATCAGAACCTGGACTGCTGTAAAGCCAGATACTACCAATAGCTATTTCTCCACTTCATCTGCCATTACCCATTCGCGTCTGACCACACAATTTTACGATGGCCTGGGCAGACCCATTCAAACCGTGGTAAAACAAGGTTCTCTAAAAACAGGAACCAGTGCAGCAGACATGGTAAGTCCTGTAATGTATGATGATTGTGGAAGGGTACAACGGCAATACTTACCCTTTACAGCCAGCAGCTATGGCGGAAATACCTCTATTACCGATGGTGGCTTTAAAATGAATCCCTTTCAACAACAAAACAATTTCTACAGCAACAGTAATAGTCCCATTAATGGCCAGGGAGAAACCTATTACTACGGCAAAACAGAATATGAAGCTTCGCCCCTGAACCGTGTTGACAGAACCTATGCACCCGGTGATAGCTGGGTAAATCAGGGCAGGGGAGTGAAAATAAAATACTGGGTAAACACGGTAACAGATTCGGTGCGCATTTGGCTGGTTACCATCAGCAATACACCAGGTATATTTAGTTCATATTCTTGCGATAGTTTGTACCATGCAGGTGAGTTGTTTAAAAATGTTACCATCGACGAAAACGACAAACAGGTAATAGAGTTTAAGGACCGGGAAGGTAAGGTGGTATTAAAAAAAGTACAGCTCACGGCAAATCCTGATACCAGCACCGGAAAGGGTTACAGCGGCTGGTTATGCACCTATTACATTTATGATGTTTATAATCAGCTAAGGGCTGTTGTACAGCCCAAAGGCGTTGAACTATTACAAGCAAACAACTGGAACATCAATGCGCTTAGTGGCGCCATTCTGAATGAGCAATGTTTTCGCTATGAATACAATGGCCGGCGGCTGATGAATATGAAAAAGGTACCCGGTGCTGGCGCCGTATATATGGCATATGATGGGCGAGACCGGTTGGCGTTTACACAGGATTCCATTATGCGGGCGCATGATCAATGGCTGGCCACCCTGTACGACGGTATAAACAGGCCAATAACTACGGGCATTGTAACCTATAGCAGCAGCTTGAATAGCTTTCAATCTTACGTTACTGCCAGAACAGCTTCCAACCCCGGTAATAGCATTCCTCTGGACCTATCGTTAACCGGTACGCATTCAGGGACCAAACAAGCCATTAATTCTATTACCTTAATGGATGAAGCAGAATCAACCACCAGTGGCGAGATGACCCTGGAAACGGTAAGCGGACCAGGTATGAATGGTGATAGTATGGTAATGGGCAATGCGGTTAATAAATACGCCATTCCATCAGGCGCCACCTTTGAACCGCTCACTTATACCTATTACGACTCATACGATTGGCTAGGTCAATATAACACTGCATTGAACCAAACCAGGAATACCAGCAATGATACCTATTTACTGAGCGCCAATAACAGCACCTATCCTTACCCGCAGGCCGCTACACAAAGCGGAGCAATACAAGGTTTGGTAACCGGTACAGCAATAAAGGTTTTGGGCGCCAGTACGTTTTTATATTCTTTGAATATTTACGACGATAAAGGCCGTATCATTCAAACCCAACAAACCAATAATTCAGGCGGATTTGATGTACTCACCACTCAGTATTCCTTTAACGGACAGCCTTTGCTGCTTATTCAAAAACAGGAGAAAGGCGGCGCCAACCCACAAACCAGTGTAGTGGTTTCTAAAATGACCTATGATGATTTAGGCAGATTGACAAAAACAGAAAAGAAGATCAGTAATACAAAGGTCAACAGTGGCAGTATGAGTGACTGGGTAACCTTAGCAGAAATGAGCTATGACGCCCTGGGACAGTTAACAAAAAAGAGATTAGCGGGCGGCGATCTCGATTCGCTCACCTATGATTACAACATCCGCGGTTGGCTGCTCGGCGCCAACCGGGCCTATGCCAAAGATACCACCAGCACTCTGAACTATTTTGGCTTCGATCTTGGGTATGATAAAACCACCTTTCAGATCAATGGCGCATCAAAAAGTTATACAGCAGCACAATACAATGGAAACATAGGCGGTATGCTTTGGAAAAGCGCCGGTGATAAACAAGTACGCAAATATGATTTTACGTATGATGCCGTAAACCGGCTTACTGATGCCACCTTTACCCAGCACAGTAACAATGCATTTAATACCAGTGCAGGTATTGATTTCGGCGTGCATGGGTTAAGTTATGATGCTAATGGTAATCTGCTAAGCATGATCCAAAGAGGCTGGAAGGCAGTTAACAGCGCTACTATTGACAGCTTACAATACAATTATTACAGCAACAGCAACCGGTTACAGAATGTAATAGATGTGGCTAATGACACTGCTACCAAACTGGGAGACTTCAGAAGTAGTAAGGCATATATGACCGCATTGAGCAATAACAAAACCTCCTCAGCAACCGATTATACCTATGATGGGAACGGCAATTTGGTCAAAGACCTGAACAAAGACATACAATACGCCGGGGCCAGTGGCATTGTATACAATTACCTGAACCTGCCCCAAACTGTATACATGACGGGCAAAGGTAAAATAGAATACCAATATGATGCTATTGGCAACAAGCTGCAGAAGATTACTACAGACAGCACAGTTAGTCCGGTAAAAATAACCACCACCAGTTATTTAGGGGGTGCTGTATACGTAAACGATACCCTGCAATTTATAGCACACGAAGAAGGACGCATACGCTATGATGCCATTAAAACAGTACTGGTGTATGATTATTTTCTTAAAGACCATTTGGGTAATGTACGCATGGCACTAACCACCCAAAAAGATACTGCCAGTTATTGTCCGGTATCGTTTGAAGATGCCAATACAACCAATGAGCAACTTTATTATGAGAATGCTGCCGATCAGCGGGTAACCCGCCCGGGCAGCTTTTACAGCAGTGGAACGAATGGCAATAAAGTACAGCTGCTTCGTAAAAATACGCAAGCCATAGGTGTAGGAAAGCTTTTAAAGGTGATGGCCAAAGACCGCTTGCACATAAAAGTTGATTATTATACACCAGATGACGTACCTGACAACACCAATGCGAATGGGGTAAGTTCTATTCTTTCTGTGTTAGCAAATTTGATAAATAATACTGCAATTTTTCATGGAGCAGGATCTACTGTAACCAGTAATTTAAATACCAGTGTTCCATTTACCGATTTCCTGGCGCCCCAAAATGGGAGTGGCGGATCAATGCCTAAGGCTTATTTGAATATACTTTTCTTTGATGAGCAGTTCCGGTTCGTTCCTTCCCAAAGTGAGATCATTCCCATTTCGACTAAAGGCAGTGGACAAACGATTTATCGAATAGATGGTAGCGCAAAGGAGGTACCTAAAAATGGATACGCTTATGTATTTGTTAGTAACGAATCAGAAAATTTTGTATATTTCGATAACTTGCAGATCACACATGAGCGCGGTCCGATTACAGAAGAGACGCATTACTACCCGTTTGGATTGACGATGGCGGGGATATCTTCGAAAGCACTGGGTTTTGGTGAGCCTGGGAATAATTTCAAATACAACGGTAAGGAAGAACAGCGGAAGGAATTTTCTGATGGTAGTGGCCTGGAATGGCTGGACTATGGGGCGAGGATGTATGATCAACAGATTGGGAGGTGGGGTGTAATTGATCCATTGACAAACCAAATGAGAAGATATTCGCCATATAATTATGCGTTTGATAATCCTATTAGATTTATTGATCCTGATGGAATGGGGCCTACTGATTTTTATTTAGATAGTAAGACTGGGAAATTATTAGGGGAGGATGACGCAAAAACAAAAAATATAAGGATTATTAAAAAAGAAAAATTTAATGAAATTAAAAAAAATAGAGGGGGAACAAAAAATCAAGAAGCAACTTCGGATTTGCAAAATAATAGTAGTGTTGTAACTGTAAATGAAGAACAAATTAATGGTGATCTGAATAACGCAAATAAGGAAACACAGGAGAGGGGAAAAGAGAATCAGGTTCTCCTTGTATTAAATATAGACAATTCCAGAGAAATACCTACAGCCGAGCTAACATCAGTCCGGGGGCCAGAAGGAACAAACGAAGATTCGGAATTTGAAATAAATAGCAACAAGCACCCGGATAGAATAGGTGCCTCATATGTAGGTTCCATTGTGAATGATGACGTGTTTTTAGGCCAAGCCCATGGTCATCCTCTATTTGATGATCAAGATAAAACCAATACGCCTGGTGTGTCAGAAAGGGATATAATAACCTCAAATAAGTCGGGAAGCCCAATATACTCAATAGATTCATATACTGGAGATAAAAACCCAAGTATAAATCGGGTGTTGCCAAGTGGAAAGCAAAGTGTAGGAATAGGCAATCTTAATAGTAAAAAATTCAATATTGCATTAGACGCTTTAAAAAGGACATCAGGAATTATAATAGATTAGAAATATGAAATATTTCCTAATAGTTATTGTTATGATAGCAATGTCTTGCAGTTCGACAAATAAAATTGCAAGGGAAAAAAAAACTATACCTTACGTACTTCAAGCAAATGTTACTGAATTATTGGAGAATGAAATAATAAAGTATAAAACGAAGTTTTTTTTCATTTTAAATCATTTATCAGCGGATACATTTCGGATCGAGCTTATAAAAAATGAAAACAACAGAAATTTATTTGCATCTCTTACAAATAGAAAGTTATTGCTTTCAAAAGAGTTGTTTCCTGTTGTGTTAGATTTTGATGATAATTTTGCTGTATCTGAAACGGGGAGCGAGATATTAAAGAAAAATGCTAAGGATCCATACTTTAGTTATACAAAACAGTTTCACTTATATCATGCTTATTACTATGTTACCTTTATAAGAAATGGAGAAATCATTGAAAAGGGATATGAGGGTTCAAAAACTAAAAATTGAAACTAAGTAGGCTATTGGCCTCGAATGGTTGGACTATGGGGCAAGGATGTATGATAACCAGATTGGGAGGTGGGGTGTAATTGATCCGATGATAGATAAGATGCGAAATGAAGCTTTTTATAATTATAATATTTTTTCTAAAATTTGGTTGTTTTGTTCAAGTCCCTATTCCAGGGACCTTTAAAACTTATATATAACTCGTGGGGTAAACCCTGCACTCTTGGGACCGCCGGAATGCCACGGCAATGTAGAAAAACTATTACAACACAGTTAATGACCTGTATCAGTAAGATAATTTATTGAGCAAAGTCAACATGTTTTATACGAGACCAGGCCTACACACTTATTCCCTAAATCAACACGGCTATCGCTAAAAATAACACGACTATCAAAAATCTGAAACTAAACAAAGTTTCTTAATATCTTTAGCCAACACCCGCCCGACCGTAAACTAAATACCTGTATGAAAAAAATCCTCACGCTGAGTCTCGCCTTATTGGCGGTAAGCCAACTAGTTTCCAGTTGCAAAAAAGACAATCCATCTTCAACCGAATCCCGCGATGTATACATTGCCGGTTTCGACAATGGTTATATTACTTATTGGAAAAACCATACTGAATATAAACTGGCTGGAACCCAGTTTTATGATGGCGAAACAAATGGTATTGCCGTATCCGGAACGGATGTATATGTAACCGGCCGTGTGGGATATGCCGCTATGGTTTGGAAAAACGGAACGGGAACCAAATTAAGCAGTGGCAATGCATATGCAGTTGCAGGCGGCGTAGTGGTTGTAAACAACGATGTGTATATCTCCGGTTTCGAAGATGGAAACAATCAATACTGGAAAAACGGAACAAAGTATGTACTCGGCCCATTGAACGGGGTAACGATACCCGTAACGGCCATTGCCCAATCGGGGAACGACATTTATGTGGCAGGTAATATAGGTGATACCGCTGTATATTGGAAGAATGGCGTTCCAACCAAATTGTCAAATGCAGCCTATACCTATGCAACCAGCATCCTGGTATCGGGAACAGATGTATATGTTACTGGCAGACATGGTTTGCATGCTGCATATTGGAAAAACGGCGTAGAAACGATCTTGTCGAATGAAGAATCAGATACCCGTGGCATGGCGATCTCCGGCACTGATGTTTATGTAGTGGGTTCTGAAAATCATTCAAACGCCGTATACTGGAAGAATGGCGTTAAAACTGTTTTGGCCACTGGCGCCTCGGGCTATGCAATGGCCACTGCCATTACAATAGCAGGAACAGATGTATATATCGCCGGTACGGTAGATGAAAATCCGGTATATGCCGTTTATTGGAAAAATGGCGTCCGGAATAACATTGCATCGGGCGAGAAAGGCTCTGGCCAGATAATGTCAGCCAGTGCGATCGTAGTGAAGGATCGTTAATAAAACAGGCAGGCCGCTGGCCTGCTTTTTTTATTCCTCACCCCGCATGCGCGTAATGTGTTTTGATGCGTTAGAGTACATCGTTTACCGGCGGCTTCAAATTTGCTGCATAAAAATAAAATTTGTCATAAGAAACGAAAGTCGTTAATTTATCCTGTCAAAGTATGACAGCCTCTATGTAATTAACCTGCGCCTTACTCCCTCCACATCTCCACTTAAATTTTGTCCTATTATAATGGTGTCGCGCATTACTGCATGTATCCTTTGGTTTCGATTATTTTTACCCTCCACTATTCCTTGAGGAACCCCTGATGAACTCATGACAGAAGATCAAATAGTACAAGGATTGTGGCAACAAGATCAGGCAGCATTCGATTTGTTGTATTCGAA
>CBIMFG010000186.1:0-7156 GCA_966243125.1 uncultured Niastella sp. | reverse complement strand
TTTATACCGTTCAGGTGCAGGGTATCTACCGCTTTCATTAAACTGTTTACCCGGCAAATGTTGATCTTCTCCAGGGCGCCTGCCGATGATTTCATGGCTTCTTCATTCAATGCCCCCACGCCTTTATCGGGTATAATAATGGCCTGGGCGCCACAACAAACGGCACTGCGGGCAATAGCCCCAATATTACGTACATCGGTAATGCCATCCAGAATTACAAACAAAGGCGTTTCGCCGTTGCCCAGCACATGATCAATTACCTGTTGCAGGTCCATATATTGAACCAGGCCTGCAATGGCAATGGTTCCCTGGTGATTGGCTTTGGTAAACGATTGTAACTTTTCAGGCGGCACCTGTTGAATGGGAATGTTCTGTTCGCGGGCCAGCTGTCTGATGATGCCAATAGCATCGCCGCTTACATTACGCTGAAATAATATTTTATCAATGGGCCGGCCCGATTGAATGGCTTCAATAATAGGCTGCCGGCCAATGATCAGTTGTGCTTTATTTATGCCCGGTCTTTTTTTATGAAATCCTTCCATCTAACAACATCAGTTTTACTTTTAAAATAGCTGCTACCGACATAGAGTCGGTTATTTCGCCCCGTTCAACCATTTTATACACTTCTTCAAATGGCATTTTCTTTATTATTAATTGTTCGGTTTCTTCCGGACTGGCCATTTGCTGGCTCAGTTTGCGCGCCAGGTAAACAACCGCATATTCGTCAGAAACCGAATTGCTCAAATGCATGTTTACTATTTTGGTCCATTCTTCAGCCACCAGGCCCGTTTCTTCCAGCAATTCCCGTTTGGCCGATTCAACCGGATCAACCCCGAACTGCCCCCCACCCTCTGGGATCTCCCAGCTGTACTGATCAACAGTAAATCGGTACTGGCCCACCAGGTAAGTATTCAACTCTTCATCCAACGGCAGGGCGCCAACAGCAATGCTTTTAAAATGCACTTTGCCGTAAATGCCTTTCCCCCCGCCTGGGTTGATCACATCAAATTCATCAACTTTTATCCAGGGATTTTCATAGATCTGCTTTTCTGCTAAAACTTTCCAGGGATTGCTGTATTCATTCATGGGCCGAAAATAAAACATCTATTATAAACAAATGCCACCTCTATAAAAAGAGATGGCATTCAAGTACTTATATATACCGGTACAAAATTTTACCGGATACCGAAAGCTTGCTTAATTTTTCTTACATAATCCAGCTTCTCCCAGGTAAACAGTTCTACTTTCTTTTTAACGGTTTTGCCATCAGGAGCAGTGAAAGTTTTTTCCACTACTTCAGGTTGACGGCCCATGTGACCGTAAGCAGCTGTTTCGCTGTAAATAGGATTACGCAGTTTCAGGCGTTGCTCAATAAAGTAAGGACGCATGTCGAAGATCTGGGCTACGCGTTTTGCGATTTCGCCATCAGTCAGTTCAACTTTTGCAGTACCATAGGTATTGATGTACAAACCCATTGGCTGGGCAACACCAATAGCATAAGAAACCTGCACCAGTACTTCATCGCACAAACCGGCAGCCACCATGTTTTTAGCAATGTGACGGGTTGCATAGGCAGCAGAACGGTCAACTTTTGAAGGATCTTTTCCGCTGAATGCGCCACCACCGTGCGCGCCTTTACCACCATAGGTATCAACGATGATCTTACGGCCGGTTAAACCGGTATCGCCGTGTGGACCACCAATCACAAATTTACCAGTAGGGTTAATGTGATATTTGATCTTGTCGTTAAACAGGTGCGCATATTTTTTATACTTGGCCTTAACGCGTGGGATCAGGATGTTGATCATATCTTCCTTGATCTTTTTTGCCATTTTGGCTTCAGTATCAAAATCATCGTGCTGAGTACTTACCACAATAGCGTCGATACGAACAGGTTTGTTGTTATCGTCGTACTCGAGCGTAACCTGGCTCTTTGCATCAGGACGCAGATACTCGATCTTTTTTCCTTCGCGGCGCAATGCAGCCAGCTCAATCAATAATTTATGAGCAATATCCAATGCCAGTGGCATATAATCTTCAGTTTCGTTACTGGCGTAACCAAACATCATACCCTGGTCACCAGCGCCCTGATCTTCTTTTTTGGTTCTGTCAACACCCTGGTTGATGTCGGCAGATTGTTCGTGAATAGCAGATAATACACCACAAGAATCTGCTTCGAACATGTATTCACTCTTGGTATAACCAATTTTCTTAATTACTTCACGGGCAATAGTCTGTACATCCAGGTACGCCTTAGATTTTACTTCCCCTGCCAGTACTACCTGACCGGTAGTAACCAGGGTTTCACAAGCTACTTTTGATTGAGCATCAAAAGCCAGGAAGTTATCAATCAGGGCATCAGAGATCTGGTCAGCTACTTTATCAGGATGACCTTCCGAAACACTTTCAGAAGTAAATAAATAAGGCATACTAATTTTTGTTTGATGGAATTGTAATAGAATATTAATGGGTAAATATAAAAGTTCTATGTTTTAAGTTCTACGTTTTGGGTTATATTAATTTTTAAGCTCATGTTAAAGAACTCAACAATTTTCACACTCAAAACTGAGAACTAAGCACTCAGAACTAAAAACTTATTTAGTAAGATCGTTATACAATTGCAGATAATCAGTCAAATCAGACTCGGCATTATAGGTGAGCACCTTTTTGCCTTTTACTTTTCCAAATTCATCCACCAGCTTCTTATCTACTTTATCAGCGCCAAAGGTAATAGCATCGGCATAGGTTGCCCCACCCCGCATCATAGCAGTTGTAGTACCTTCTTTAAAAGGTTCCAGGTCTTTTTCTTTTACTACTGAACTAATAGATGCGATCTTCAGGAAATCATCACCCAGCTTTTCTTTCACCGTGTTGTTACCAATGGTATAAATAACCTTGCTATGAGAGAAAACGGGTTCTTTTTTATACGCTGTCTTTTGATACAGGGGAATTAAACCGGTCATCCAGCCACTGCAATGAATAATGTCAGGAGGCCAGCCGAATTTCTTTACGGTTTCCAGGGCGCCTTTGCAAAAGAACACCGTACGCAGGTCATTGTCATCGTGCCACTTTTCAGCTTCATCATGGAAAATAGTCTTTCGTTTGAACAGATCTTCATTGTCCAAAAAGTAAACCTGTAAACGTGCATTGGGTAAAGAAGCTACTTTAATTTGCAGAGGATAATCATCATTACCAACTGAAACATTAATGCCCGACAACCTAACTACTTCATGAAGGCGATGACGTCTTTCGTTGATGACCCCAAACCTGGGCATAATGCAACGAACTTCAAAGCCATTTTCATTTGCCTTTATTGCCAACCGGTTTACCGTTTCGGAGAATTCCGTTAATTCCAGATAGGGGGACATTTCGTTAGCAATAAATAAAATTCTTTTCTTTGTCAGCATTATAGATAATAGTTAATGAGCTAACTTTTAAAAATCAGGGTGCAAAGTTAAGGTTTTTTTATTAGTTCTAATTCGTATGTTCAGGAACCCCGACCTTTGCCACCCTTAAACCGTATGAATGACGAACCAGGTTCTCCTAATTAAAAAGAACAGGGAACCGGTAAAACTTAAAATTTCGTTAAATGATCATATTTAAATATGCCGAACCGCTTGCCAGGTATATTCAACAGCAAAAAACCGCCGGAAAACAAATTGGGTTTGTACCTACCATGGGTGCCCTGCACAATGGCCATATTGCCCTTATTAACCAATCGAAGCAAGCCACGGCGGTTACGGTTTGCAGCATATTTGTAAACCCTACCCAATTTAATAACTCCAGCGATTACCAGTTGTACCCCAACACCATTGAAAAGGATATTATGAAGCTGGAAGCGGCTGGCTGCGACGCCCTGTTTCTGCCTTCTATAGCAGAAATGTACCCCCAGGGTACTACTGGTTTGGAGCAGTATGACCTGGGGTATCTGGAAACCCTGCTGGAAGGTAAATATCGCCCCGGCCATTTCCAGGGCGTTTGCCAGGTAATGTTCCGGTTGCTGAGTATGGTGCAACCGCATCAATTGTTTATGGGTCAAAAAGATTACCAGCAATGTATGGTGGTTAGCCGGCTGTTAACGCTTATGCAATCGCCCATTCAGCTGATTACCTGCCCAACCCTGCGCGAACCCGACGGACTGGCCATGAGCAGCCGCAATATGCGCCTGTTGCCCGAAGACCGGCAAAAAGCGGTGACTATTTCCCAATGCCTGGCATTTATAAAAGAACAGCTCAACCAGGGTGTGTTTTGGCCTGCTATTAAAGAAAAAGCCGAAAAAATGCTCACCGATGCAGGTTTCAGGATCGACTATGTAGAGCTGGCCGATGCCAATACCCTGCAACCCGCCACCGCCACCATGGCCACGGTATACCAGGGGTCCCGGGTGGCATTAATTGCCGCTTTCCTGGGTGAGGTTAGACTAATTGATAATATGTTGGTGTAATTGTTATATTAATTTTATTAGCTTGCGCCCGTTTTATTTATACAGAACAACAAGAACTACAGTATGCAAATAGAAATCCTGAAATCGAAAGTACACCGCGCGGTGATCACTGAAGCTAACCTGAACTATGTAGGCAGCTTAACGCTCGATGAGGACCTGATGGATGCGGCAAACATGATAGAAAATGAGAAAGTACAAATTGTAAACGTCAACAACGGCACCCGTATTGAAACGTACCTCATAAAAGGCAAACGCGGCTCAGGCGTATGCTGTTTAAATGGTCCCGCTGCCCGCCAGGGTGCGGTAGGTGATATCGTAATTGTAATTTCCTACGCCATCATGGATTTTGAAGAAGCCAAAAAACACAAGCCATTTATCGTGTTTCCGAAAGAAGGAAATAAGCTTTAATATATTGTCTTTTGCGCTAATATCCGCCTCTGAATAATTAAGTTACTGTTACAAGTTTCAGGTTACAGGTTGCAAGGGAATTTGAACCTGTAACTTGCAACCTGAAACCTGTAACTTTGGAATACAATCGCCCCGTATGAATAAAAAAATTCTGAGCATATTACAATACATCCTGTTCCTGGGACTCAGTGTTTTTTTAGTATGGTGGTCGGTGCGAAAAATTACCGATAAAGGCTGGGAAGATATAAAAGATGCCTTCCGCAATGCCAACTACCTGCTTATTATCCCGGTAATGATCACCTTGTTATTAAGCCATTACAGCCGGGCGTTGCGTTGGAAAATATTAATGGAACCAATGGGCTATAAACCCCGGGTTGCCAATGTATATATGTCTGTGCTGATAGGTTATATGGCCAACCTGGCCGTTCCCCGCTTAGGTGAAGTATTAAAATGCACCATTCTGGCCCGTTATGAAAAAGTACCTGCCGATAAACTGGTGGGCACCATTGTTGCCGAACGCGCTTTTGATGTGTTGTGCCTGGTGCTGGTTATACTGATCACTTTTTTAACACAGGCCGATTTACTTGGCGGTTATCTTAACGACACGTTGAATACCATTGTTAATTCAAAAACCAGCTCGCTCTCCGCTTCTAAAATAATTATTCTGCTGGCCATCGTATTGCTGGGTATAACAGCCGTGATCGTAGCATTCAAAAAATTCTCACATATTAAGTTCATTCAAAAGATCAAGACCATTTTTGAAGGCATCTGGCATGGCATTACCAGTGTGCGGTACCTGAAAAAGAAAGGCTGGTTTGTATTTCATACCATTTTCATTTGGAGTATGTACCTGCTGAGTGTACAAATAGGCTTTTGGGCCATGCGGGAAACAGCCATTTATACCATCCCCAACGCATTATCGGTATTAACCATGGGCAGTTTGGCCATGATAGTACCGGCGCCCGGTGGCGGTATTGGCGTATATGCCTGGTTTGTGCAGAACACCATGCTCATCTACGGTTTAAAAGAAACCATTGGGTTTGCCTTTGGTCAGTTAATGTGGTCGGTTCAATTCTTTTTTTCCCTGACCAGCGGTTTTATAGCCCTTACCTTGTTACCTTATTTTAATAAAAGAACAGTAGTAAATGAGAAAAGCTGATATAATTAGTACACGGGTTTGCAATTTGAACGAAGCAAAACATAAAATTGCGCAGTGGCGGGTAACAGGTAAAAAGGTTTCCTTTACCAATGGCGTATTTGACATTCTGCATCGCGGCCACATTTTTTCACTGTCACAAGCCGCGGTTGAAGCTGATTATTTAATTGTTGGGCTGAATTCAGACGCCAGCACCAAACGCTTAAAAGGCGATAGCCGCCCGGTGAATGATGAACAATCAAGAGCCCTGGTATTAGCCTCTTTACTAATGGTTGATATGGTGGTGATCTTTGAGGAAGACACCCCACTGAATCTTATTACCTCCCTGCAACCAGATGTACTGGTTAAAGGCGGCGATTATACGTTGGAACAAATTGTTGGTGCTAAAGAAGTAATGGCGGCGAGTGGAAAAGTTATTATCAATCCTATTGTAGAAGGTTTTTCAACGACAGGTATTATTGCGAGAATGAGTTCTTAGTTCTTTGTTCTTTGTTTTATGTTTTTAGTTCTGGGGTTGAAATTCAGAAAACTGATATTAATGATGAGTCCCCAAAATTAAACAACTAAGAACTTAGAACTCAGAACTAACAAACTACATCCGATGCATCCGTTCAACTTCCTGAACAATGCTTTCCATTTCGCGTTCATCGCCATTGGGATTGTAGGGCTGTTTCAGGTTGCTGCCGAAGAAAAAGGCAACGGTTTGCCAGGTTCTGGCGGTAAATCCGCCTTTATATTCTTTAATGATCTCGTAGCAGTTATTACCGGTTTGCCGGTTAATGAGTTTCATCAGCACCCTTCCCTGGTAAATCGACAATTCGCTCAACGGTTCCGCAAACTGTTTCTTTAACTCCTTTTCGCGGGACTTTATATACGTTTTTTTGTCTTTATCAGGCATTTTGGCAATTCTGGCGTTTATGTCGTTCATGATAGCACCGGCCCGGCGGGCATACGGGTAACATACATAAACAGCATTGCGCAAACGCGTCCACTCCTGTCTTTTTTTCAATAAATGTTTGGGATAGGGAACCTGTACCCAGGTCCATTCTAGGGTTTGTGCCGGCACATATTCATTTCCAACTATTTGTGCAGGAACGGGGATGGTATCATTAGGCCCTAACTGCGGTAAGGGAATAGTATCAGGGGCC
>CBIMFG010000185.1:0-7190 GCA_966243125.1 uncultured Niastella sp. | reverse complement strand
AAGAAGCGGTGAAACAAGCCAGCCGCATCCTGATCCAGCACCTGATGATCATCACAGACGAAAACATCACTTTCGATAACAAAGAAGATAAGAAAGAGGATGTGGTGGATGAGCAAATGCTGCAACTGCGCAAAATACTCAAAACCCCACTCGAAGACCTCGATCTGTCTGTACGCGCTTTCAACTGTTTGAAAGCTGCAAAGATCAACAGCTTAAGCGAGCTGGTTCAATACGAACAGGAAGACCTGATGAAGTTCAGAAACTTCGGTCAAAAGTCACTTGCTGAAATTGAGCAGGTACTGGCTGAAAGAGGTTTGCACTTCGGTATGGACTTAAGCAAACTGGGCTTAGACAAAGAAGAGCTTTAGTTAATTAGCTAATGTGATAATTGGATAATGTGATAATGGATCAAAATTCGTGAGGCCCGACAAAACTCAGGTTTTCCGCATAGTGCATTGTCAAATTATCGAATTATCACATTATCACATTTATAATGTAGACTGTAATTCCTGACACGGTACAGTCGTTAAAACAACAACGTCATGCGTCACGGCGACAAAATTAACAACCTGGGCAGAACGACCTCCCACCGGAAGGCGTTACTGAAGAACCTGGCAAGTGAGCTTATTAAGCACAAGCGTATCAACACCACTTTAGCAAAAGCAAAAGCACTGCGCAAGTTTATCGAGCCATTGATCACAAAGGCTAAAGATAATACCACGCATCAGCGTCGTGTAGTGTTCAGTTACCTGCAAAATAAAGAGGCTGTTACTGAACTGTTCGGACCTATTGCCGAGAAAGTTGGTGGCCGTCCTGGTGGTTATACCCGCATCATTAAGCTGGGTATCCGCGTGGGTGATAACGCTGAAACAGCTTTGATTGAACTGGTTGACTTCAACGAGATCTACGGAAAAGGAAAAGGCGAAGTTAAAGAAGCTGCGAAGAAAACCCGTCGTAGCGGAAGTGCCCGTAAAAAGGCTGATGATACTGCTGCCGCTCCTGCCGCTGAAGCAACAGAAGAAAAGCCAGCAAAAAAAGCAACAAAGTAATAATGACCTAATTGGTTCTTATAAAGGAGTCCCGACCCGTCGGGACTTTTTTTTGCCCCTTCCGGGATGCTGTTTTCGAATATTTAATATCCTGTGAACAAGAAATTGCCCCGGATCGTTATTTATTGTGTTATTTTTGCAAAATTTTTTATAAGAAAGATGTCGAATACGTTACAAAAACCCGCTGTATTGTTGTTGGAAGATGGCACCGTTCATTTTGGTAAAGCCTTTGGAAAAATAGGCACTACAACCGGTGAAATTTGTTTCAATACCGGCATGACCGGTTACCAGGAAGTATTTACTGATCCCAGTTACTATGGGCAAATTGTTATTATGAACAATGTGCACGTAGGTAATTACGGAACTAAAGACACTGATGTTGAATCTGATAGCGTGAAGATCCGTGGCATGATCGGTCGCAACCTGGAAGAACAATACAGTCGCAAACATGCTAATGATTCCCTTGATCAATACCTTATCAAAAACAATATTGTGTGCATTGAAGGGGTTGATACCCGCGCGCTGGTAACCCATGTGCGTACAAAAGGCGCCATGAACTGCATCATCTCATCTGAAATACTGGATGTTGAGCAGTTGAAAAAAGAACTGGCAAAAGTGCCTAATATGGATGGTTTGGAGCTGGCCAGCGTGGTGAGCACTACCGAGGCTTACACACTCGGCGATCCCAATTCACCCATTAAGATCGCTGTACTTGATTTTGGCACCAAACAACACATTCTTACCTGTATGGTAGAGCGTGGCGCCTATGTAAAGGTATTCCCGGCTAAAACGCCCATCAGCGAGCTGAAAGCTTTTGCACCTAATGGTTATTTCATCTCCAACGGTCCTGGCGACCCGGCAGCGATGGATTATGCCATCATCACCGTAAAAGATGTGCTGAATGAGAAGATCCCAACCTTTGGCATTTGCCTTGGCCACCAATTAATAGCCCTGGCTAATGACATTGATACCTTTAAAATGCACCATGGTCACCGCGGACTGAACCATCCGGTTAAGAACCTGCTGACCGGCAAGTGCGAGGTAACTACGCAAAACCATGGATTTAGCGTTGATCCTGAGAGTGTTAAGAAGGCCAAACACATCGAGGTTACACACGTGAACCTGAACGATAATTCTATTGAAGGCATCAGAATGAAAGAACAACCTGCTTTCTCGGTTCAATACCATCCCGAAAGCACGCCTGGCCCACACGACAGCCGTTACCTGTTCGATGACTTCATCAAGATGATCAAAGAGCATATGAATTAATATATAAAGGGTGGTTTATCCACCCTTTCTTTTCTCTATTACTATTATGAAAATAGCTATCATAAACGGACCTAACCTGAACCTGTTAGGCAAACGCGAACCTGGCATTTACGGCAGCACTTCTTTTGATGATTACCTGGTTACTTTAAAAAGCAAGTATCCTGAGGTAGCTATTCATTACTACCAGAGTAATGTAGAAGGCGAGCTCATCAATGAATTACAACGGGTTGGCTTTGATTATGATGGCATTATTATGAACCCCGGTGGTTATACCCACACTTCAGTAGCTATCGGCGATGCCATAGCGAGCATAAAAACGCCGGTGGTAGAAGTACATATCTCCAATGTACATGCACGTGAGGAGTTTCGCAAACTGTCGCACGTATCGGGCAAATCGGCTGGCAGCATCATTGGGCTGGGGCTGAAGGGCTATGAGCTTGCATTACAGTACCTGTTGAACAAATAAGCCGCTGCAGCGGAATAATGGTTAAATTTAACAAGGTGTCAGGAATATTCTGACAATGAAACAAATAAGCCTGGCGTTATTATTGCGAGGCTAGTTGATTTTTACACCATTATCAAATCTGTTACAATGCGATCGATATTATTTGTGTTCCTGTTGTTGTTGAATGTGAGCAGTTTTGCCCAATGGAAGAGTTATAAATTGACTTCATCGGGCGATACGCTGAACCGGATCGATAAAATTGACCGTAAATGGGGGCCCGGGAAGCTCCATTACGATCAGGTGCGCGGCGAGGCCGGGTATGAGGAAGAAGGCTGGTTCGAAAAGAACCGGAAAGAAGGGGAGTGGCGGTTGTATTCCCTCATGGGCGACCTGGTTGGTATAGAGTATTATAAATGGGGCCTGAAGGACAGTGTTTGCCGCTATTTTACCAAAGATGGCCAGTTAAAGCTGGAACAAAGCTGGAAGGCGCTGAACCCCGATAAAGAGTATGATACCCTTGAAATTGAAGACCCCGATAAATTTGATACTTATCGCACCGTGATCGTAAAAAATGAAGGAGCGGCAATTAAACATGGGATGTGGAAATATTATGATCCCGTTTCCGGCCAGGTAGTTCGCTCTGAAATGTATACACTGGGAAAACTGGAAGAAACAGCAAAAGCCCAGCCCGTTACAGAAAAGAAACAGGTAGCCAAACCAAAGGAAGTGGTAGAGTTTGAAAAGAAAAATTCGGGCAAGAAGAAAGTAAGATATAAAGACGGAACCGTTGGCGGATAGTTAGCTGACAATGGAAATACATAACTGAAAAGGCCTCGATTATTAGTCGAGGCCTTTTCTTTTTATAAACCTGTTGTTAGTTGCTTATTTCTTAATAAACCGGCTGGTTACTGTTACGTCGCCGGCTTGTGCTTTGAGTACATACACACCATTTACCAGGGTGCTGATATCTACAGTGGTATTAAGCGCATGGCCATCAGAAGCCAGGTTGCCAGATCTTACTATGCGGCCGTTGAGGTCAATAACCTGTAAGCGCACGGTGCCGTTCATACCATCGGGCAGCTGAACATGCAGTAAGTCTTTTGTTGGATTGGGGAATACAGACAAGCTGGTAGTTAACTGACCATCGAATTTAATGATGAGTATTTTGCTGTATGTGTAATTGCCATCCATATCCTGCATCAACAAACGATAGTAGTTGCCGGCAGACATAAAAGGCGACTGATCGGCAAATGAATATTTTTGGGTAAGGCTGCTGTTGCCGGTAGCTGCTACGGTGCCAATGGTCTTAAACGTTTTACCATCTGTGCTGCGTTCGATCACAAATTGTTTAACACCTTCTTCGCTGGTGGTTTGCCATTGCAATACTACTTTGCTGGTTTGCTTTTGTGCGTAGAAAGATGATAATACCAATGGCAGGGCGTAAGCATTGTTTTCAACAGCTGCAACAAAGAAATCCTTGTTGGCAGGAGGAGTAGAATTATCAGTGACATTTGCTGTTCCGGTAAGATAAATGCGATAGCCCACCAGGCTCATGCCATACACAAAATCACCGTTTACTGTAGGGTCTATAGTGGATTTACCGGTTCCGTTAAACGTATTATCAAGTGAACCATCATCATTATAGCGCAGCAGCAACATGGCAAAATCATTCACCCCCTGACCATCTGTATCGCCGCCTACCAAAATTTTTCCATTTGCTGTAATAGCTACTGCTCTGGCGCCTTCATCAGAATTGGTTGGGCCATGGTTGTAGCCTATTATGCCAGGTGTGGCTATAGTTCCCAGCAAACCACCAGGGTTAAATGCAGGATCCAGTATACCCGCAGTAGTTAAGCGGATCGTAATTAAGTCTCCATTACCACCTGCAGCGGGTGAGCTTTGTCCCGTCATAACTATCTTTCCATCTGCCTGTATTGCCAATGCATTACCAAGGTCGTTAGTACCTGCAACGTTGTTAAAGCGGCCATCTACGGTAGCTATACCATTAGTACCAAAGCCTGGATCGTCCAATGATCCATCTGTGTTGTAACGAACAACTGTAATGTCACCATCATCAGGATCACCATTGCTGGTTCCACCCACTACAATTTTACCATCGCTTTGTATAGCTACGCTTGTTGCTTCATCATTGTTGCTGATATTAGTGGTTACTTTACCACCGGTGCCAAAGCCAGGGCCTGTTGCATCGAGTGAACCGTTTGCATTAAGGCGTATTACTGCATAATCGTCATCAGAACCATTATTGCTAAACCCTGCTACCACAATTTTACCATCGGGCTGAACCGCAAGTGCATGCGCTTCATCTTTGGCGCTCAACGGTCCAATGGAAACAGTTGCCCAACCGCCAGTACCAAAAGTTGTGAACAGTGAACCATCTTCATTAAATTTCGCCACCACAAAATCAAAACCATTAGCGCCATTCCAGGCGGTGCCAGCTGCCAGAATTGTATTGTCGGGCAGCACTTGAACCGCATAAACAATTGCATCATCTCTAAAAGTCCTTTGTATAGAAATTTTACCCGTACCGGAGCCAAATGAAGGGTCCGGTGCACCGGCTGATGTATAACGAAAGAGTGTAAAAAGTTTGCCCAGGAATGCATCTGAAGTAAAGGCTCCTACTACCACCCGGCCATCCTTGTGGCTGGAAATTGCCGTACCATAATCGTCATCGGCTGGTAATAGATCGGCTGTAATAAATCCTTTGGGTGTACCTGAAGGATTAAATGACTGGTCCAGGGATCCCACCTGTGCATTGACATACAGGCACAGTATGGCCATAGTGAGAGTAGAGGTAAACTTCTTCATAATATATATTGTGTCTTTAGATATAAGCAGTAACCAGAGACATAGAAATTGGAGTTAAAAGGAAGGACGACATCAGAACCTATCAGCTACAGCATGCTCATGCGCTAAGGGTTAATGGTACAAGTATCAGGTTGTTATAGGTGAGATTGGAGCCTTACATTGGTGGGAATTCACAGGAATGGAATGCTATATTAGAAAGAAAAATCCAGATTAAGAAGCAGGTATAGATTTTAATTTCACTTGTCGCAAAAATAGCGTATAAAGTTCCAATATACAATAACCAAGTTATCCCCATAAGGGTTTACCATCACATATGGCAAAAAAAACGTGCCCCCAGTTTGCCGGGGGCACGTTTGATGTATGGAAGAATAATTAAAATCCTTTCTTCTTCTCCTGCGCTTTTTGCATAGGTGTTGCCCCTGTTGATTGTCCGCGCGGTTGTTGTTTTGCTTTGAACACAGCAAACTTCGAAGGCGTGGGCATGGTTCCCCAGGTGTTGTTTGTTTCATCAATATCAGCTGTTTCACGTAAAGGATCCAGTTTAATGGAGGCCACTTCTTTATCTTTTATGAACAGCTTGTTTACGTTCTTTTCATTATGACGCCAAACCTGGGCAGGAATGCGGTCTATTTGTTTGCTGCCATCTTTAAAGGTCCATTCTATAATGATAGGCATAACCAAACCGCCTTTGTTACTTAAGGCTACTTCATAAAAATATTTATTAGCTATTTTTTGTTTGGTAGCCTCGTCTGCAGCTTCAGCTGTTGCTGGTATAGTAACCTGGTAGGTGGTGGTATCAATAGGCTCCTGACCACGATCATAACGCCAGTAAAAATCGTGCAGGGTAGTATCCTGATCGGTCAGGAATTGAATGTTTTTGTCTTCCCGGTTACGTTTTTTTGAAATGTCATCAAAGGCAGTAACCATGGGTTTATCTACTTGTTTGGAAATAACATCATCGCTTGTTTTTACTGTAGCCGTAGGATCAGCTTTGAAGTATTTCACAGAGTCGATAGCGAGATCGCAGGCATCGGTTCCAAAGAACCAGCCGCGCCAGAACCAGTCAAGGTCTTCGCCGGAAGCATCTTCCATGGTGCGGAAGAAATCAGCCGGCTCAGGGTGTTTAAATGCCCAGCGGCGTGCATATTCTTTAAACGCATAGTCAAACAGCTCGCGGCCCATAATGGTTTCGCGCAGCATATTTAAACCGGTAGCAGGTTTGGTGTAGGCGTTGGGACCAAAACCAATGATGTTCTCTGAATTCGACATAATTGGTTCCAGCTGATCTTTTGGCAATTTCATATAATCAACAATAGCCCAGGCTGGTCCTTTTCCGCGAATAGGGAATTTATTATCGTACAATTCTTCTGTCAGGTATTCAACGAATGAGTTCAGGCCTTCATCCATCCAGCTCCATTGACGCTCATCGCTGTTAATGATCATGGGGAAGAAGTTGTGGCCTACCTCATGAATGATAACGCCCAGCATGCCGTATTTAACAGCTTCGCTGTAAGAACCGTCTTTATCGGTACGGCCATAGTTGAAGCAGATCATGGGGTATTCCATTCCATTAGCAGCTTCAATACTTTGCGCTACCGGAT
>CBIMFG010000184.1:0-7191 GCA_966243125.1 uncultured Niastella sp. | reverse complement strand
TTTCATTTTTTGAGCGAACAAAAAAATGCGGGCGGACATCTCATTGATGTGAAAGCTGAAAATATCACTATTGAAATAGACCAGCTCGATAGCTATTCAATACAGGTTCCGGCAACTACCGACTTTGAACATTTTGATTTTAAAAAGAACCGCGCAGAAGACATTAAAAGTGTAGAACGCGGTAAAGAAGGAGGAAAATAATAGGAGCGCATCAATAAACCTGCAAGATGTTGTTAAATAATTTATACAAAGTGAGTTGGCTTGCAATTTGCATCTTTTAATAGCAAAGATTAACTTATGAAAAAGATACTTTTTGCACTGCTGTTGAGCACTGGTTTTATTTTACAGGCAGCTGCCCAGGAGGTAAAAGAAAGCGATGTTCCAACTGCGGTTAAAACAAGTTTCAAATCAGCCTTTGCGAATGCTAAAGATGTTGAATGGAAAAAGAAAGAAGGAAATTACAAGGCAAAGTTTGAAGTGAATGGTACGGACTACATTGCTTATTATGGCGCCGATGGTAAAATAATTTCAAAGGGTTTAAAGATCAGACGCTCTGAGCTGCCAACAGCAATAGCAGATGCCGTAAAGAGTGGCTATGCAGGCAGAACCATTGATAACGTATACAGAATGGATAAGAACGGTTCCGCTTTTTACCTGGTAAAGCTGGATGGCGATCCTGATACCAAAGTATTGTATACACCCGATGGCCAGGTTGCAAAAGAAAAGGTAGACTAGTACATGTTTTTAAATTGATATGAAGGGGCTCCCGATTCAAATCGGGAGCCTTTTTATTTATCGCTGCTCGGCCCATGCCAGGCCATCTGGCGAGCGGCCTACTTCCAAATGACCGGTTACTTCCAGTTTTTTGAGATCTATTACCGCAATATAATTATCGGGTGAGCAGGCTACAAATGCGCGCGAACCATCTGGCACCATCAGAATACCTGCGGCGCCTTTACCAACGGGCACCCGTTTTAATTCCTTTTGTGATTGTGCATCGTATACCAGCACATGGCCCGATCGCAGGCTTGTGATGAACACCATTTTTCCATCGGGCGTAAATTTCAGCCGGTTAGCGCCCACAGCTTTTGCCTCGATGGTAGTAATAAGCTTTTTTGTTTCTACATCAATAACAGCAATGCTTCCATCTTCACTGGCTGCTGCCCACAACTGTTTGCCGTTGGGCGATACATCAAAACCTTCGCAACCTTTGGTAACGGGAATTACCGTTTGCGACCAGTCTTCCCGTGGTTTGCCATTGGCTGGTGTTGTAACGGTACCAGTAAGAATGCTCACGGTGCCGGAGTTCACGTTGGTAGTATAGATCTTTTTCGCATCGGGCGAAACGTATAACATATGGGTTCTATCCTGACCGGTGCCCATGCTCCAATCCAGTTTATTGGTAGCCGGGTCGTAGCGTCCTACAGCTTTACTGCCTTCTGCCGAGAACCATACCTTACCATTTACAAATTCAATCCCGTGCGGGCCGTACAGCGGTCTGGTGTCAACGTTGTCTTTGGGCTTTTTGGCCAGCAAATCAATCACGTTGATGGTATGCAGCGTACCACCGCCATAAATGCTCACATAAGCCGTTTTACCATCGGTTGAAGCAATTACTTCGTGCGGGTCTTCCCCCACCGGCACGCTGGCTATTACCTGTAAGGTGGCCGGGTCTACAATGGCCAGCGTATGATCGGCTTTTGACAAGGCCAGTAACAATTGCCTGGGCTGCGATTGCGCGTTGCAGGCTATTCCCCAAAAAATAATAAGGCTGAATAAGGCGCCCGTTATTCTATACATAACTTTTAGTTTACTTATTGAAATTAAGCTATTTGCAGGGCTTTGCCGCAGGGCATGGTTTTTATATGCCTAAATGGTGGAAAATTATCATATTGACCCTCTAACGCTACCGGTCTGAAAACCCAACTAAAATATCTATTCAGGATCTTAAAAATATTTCTGGCGATTGTTGTAACGCTGGTATTGGTGGTTGTTGTATATGTATCTGTTAATAAGAAGAAGATCATTACGCAGGTTACCAGTGCTATCAGTGATCAGTTAAATGGCCATGTTGTTATTGGTAACATGGAGCTTAGTTTTATTAGAAATTTTCCGCACATTTCCGTACTGCTTCGTGATGTTAGTATTACCGATACGTTGTTCAATGCCCACCACCATACATTTTTTTCAGGAAAGGAAATCTTTGTAAGCCTCGATGTTTTTAAACTGGTGGATAATAAGCCGCCCATAAAAGGCATCAGGCTGCAATCAGGTGAACTGTATTTGTACACCGATTCAACAGGGTATACCAATACTTATCTTTTTCATTTAAAGAAGGATACCGTAAGCAGCAGTGGTCAAAACGAGGCAAAGAATGAATTAAAGAATGTGTTGTTAAGGAATGTGCGGTTTATTGTTGATGACCAGAAAAAGAAAAAGTTGCACGACCTGGTAATTAATCAGCTAAAACTGAAGATTGATAATGAGGAGAACCGGGTTTTGTTATCAACCAGGGCAGATATTCTTATAAAAAGTCTTGCCTTTAATGCCAGGCGTGGAAGCTTCGGGAAAGACAAGGTGTTCAGGGGCAATTTTAAGCTGGCATTTCAAAAAGCAGCCAAAGCTTTATCCTTTGATAGCATTAATATACAATTATCAGGACAACCCTTTAATTGCAGCGGACAATTGGAATTTGCAGGCAACGACCCTCAGTTTTGGTTGCGCATACATACACGAAAAGTATCCTACGACTTTATAAGATCGGCCATGCCGCAAAAAATAGCCAAATCCCTGGCTATGATGGATGTCAATAATCCATTAAGCGCCAGTGCAAATATAGCCGGTCCGTTAAAAGGCGGCGAGCCAAAAGTTTACGTAACCTGGCAGGCACAGGATATCAATTTAAAAACGCCTTTCCTTGATTTTGATAATGCCAGCTTCAATGGTTTTTTCAGCAATGAAGTGGTACCAGGCTTACCCCGAAAGGATCCCAATTCTGTAATTGAATTAAATGGGTTTACCGCTCAATGGCATGGCTTGCCTATAACCTCAAAAAAGATCAGGATCTATAATTTGAACCAGCCACTGCTTATCTGCGATTTAACCAGCGAATTTTCTCTTAGTAATTTGAATGAACTGATAGGAAGTAACACCTTATTTTTAACCCAGGGTGCGGGTTCTGTTCAATTAAATTATGCAGGCCCATTGGCAAGAACCGATAGCACCAATTCTTATTTAAATGGCACCATCGCATTTAAAGATGGCACTATTGAATATGTGCCCCGGAAGGTAGAAATGAAGAAAGTGAATGGTAAGCTCACCTTTAAAAATTCAAACTTATTTATTGAGAACCTGCATTGTAGTGTATTGAATAACGACATCACTATGAATGGGCAGGCCAAAAGCCTGTTAACGCTTATTAATACCCAGCCCGATAAGGCAATTATTAACTGGAACATTTACATGCCGGTAATGGACCTGGGTTCTTTTGTATACCTGTTTAAATCAAAGGAAACAGAAAACAAGAAGGTTGGGAAGAGATCTGTGCTGCAAACCATGGCCAATAAAATGGATAATTTTATTGAGAATGGAAAATTACATGTGAAGCTAAATGCCGATAAACTTGTTTATAAAGGTTTTGAAGCAAAGAATGCATTAGCAGATATTACTTTGTTGAACGACCGCTACCTCATCAACAATGTAAAAATGGACCATTCAGGCGGCTACATTGAATTTAAGGGCATTTTACTAAATAAGGAAACATACCACCAGGCCAATCTGGCAATAAACATGGATAACGTGAACGTGAGCAAAGTGTTTGCTGATTTCAACAACTTTGGGCAGGATGGATTGACCGCCCAAAGCCTGGAAGGTAAATTAACGGCAACTGTACAAGCTTCCATGAATATGGGAAACGATGGTCATGTGATACCGGCTACGGTAGTGAGCCAGGTAGATTTCTCGCTGAAAGATGGTGCGCTGAATAATTATGAGCCCATAAAAAAATTACAAAAGTTTGTTTTTAAGAAAAGAAATTTTGACAATATCCGGTTTGCCGAATTAAAGAACCGGTTGGAAATAAGCAACCAGGAAGTTAAGATCAACAGAATGGAAATTCAATCCACGGTTATGTCTTTATTTATAGAGGGCATTTATAATCACAAAGGCACTACCGATTTAAGCATACAGGTGCCCCTGAGCAACCTTAAAAAGCGGGACGATGATTATAATCCAGAGAATATTGGGGTTGATAAAAAAGTGGGCCGAAGTATCTTTCTCCGCGGCAGACCGGGGACAGATGGGAATATAAAATTTCAGTTGGACCTGTTTAAAGGGTATCAAAAGGATAAAAAATCTGATTCGGTCCAGAGCACTGTTTCGCAAATATTTTAGCGAGTAAGGCTAAGAATATTAGTATATTTGACATATGAATGAAGAGAGGATGTTGGAGAAGCTGTCTATATTGGCAGATGCAGCGAAGTACGATGTATCCTGCGCCTCAAGCGGGAGCGATCGTAAAAACGACAACAAAGGGTTGGGCAATGCCAGTAATGGTATTTGTCATGCTTATACTGAGGACGGGCGCTGTGTTTCTCTCTTAAAAATTCTGCTCACCAACCATTGTATTTACGATTGCGCATATTGTGTTAGCCGCAAAAGCAACGACGTTAAAAGGGCTGCATTCCCCGTGCAGGAAGTGGTTGACCTTACTATTAGTTTTTACCGGAGAAATTATATTGAAGGGCTGTTCCTGAGCTCGGGCATCTTTCACCATGCAGATTATACCATGGAAAGGCTGGTGCTTATAGCAAAGAAGCTGCGCACCGAGCATCGCTTCAATGGCTATATTCACCTGAAGACCATTCCCGGGGCCAGTGAAGAACTGGTAAAAGAAGCAGGCATGTATGCCGATCGCCTGAGCGTGAACATTGAGATGCCTACTGAGAAAAGCCTGAAACTGTTGGCGCCCGACAAAAAGCGGGAAGACATGATCAAACCTATCCGCATCCTCAAGGACGCCATTATTCAAAACCAGGATGAAAAAAAGCAATTGAAAAAAGCGCCCCGGTTTGCTCCCGCCGGTCAAAGCACGCAAATGGTAATTGGCGCTACGCCCGAAAACGATTTTCAGGTACTGCACATTGCCGATCAGTTTTATAAAACTTACAATATGCGGCGCGTATACTATTCGGGATATGTGCCCATCAGCAGTGATAACCGCCTGCCATCGGTAGGAACGCCGGTGCCAGTTGTGCGTGAGAACCGCCTGTACCAGGCCGATTGGCTGATGCGTTTTTATGGATTTAACGTGAACGAGATCGTTTCTGAAGAACAGCCTTTGCTCGATATGGATATTGATCCCAAGCTAGGATGGGCGCTGCGTAACATGCATCTCTTTCCTATTGATATTAATAAGGCAGACCTAAAGCTGATCCTGCGCGTGCCCGGCATAGGCGTTCAATCTGCCAACAAAATAGTTGCTGCCCGAAAATTCAACCTGCTTACCTGGGACCATTTGAAAAAAATTGGCATCAGCGTTACCAAAGCGCGGTATTTTATTATCTGTAACAGTCCCAACTTTGAACGGCGCGATCTTACACCTGTTGCCATTAAGCAACAGATCCTTACGCTGGGCAATAGCAAGTATGCAGCCAATTTTTCAACACAGCTCAACTTGTTTTAAATGCAACTGGTGGTATACGATAGTAGCTTTGAAGGATTTTTATCGGCGGTGTTCGATGTATATGAATACAAGTTCCTGAATGTGCAATTTGCATCCGAAGTCAATTATCAAAAAAACATTTTTGATAATGCACACGAAGTGCATACCGATGCAACCAAAGCTGCACGGGTATGGAAGGGATTGGCGCAACGGCTCTCCAACGAGGCCCTGCAGCAGCTGTATAAAACTTTTTTATCTGAAAAGAAAGATATTGAAGAAGTGTTGCTGGCGTATATTCAATATGCTTTTACAAGCAGCGTGTCTGTTGAAACCGATTACAGCAACCAGGCCATACTTACCGTAACCCAAACCGCCAAAATGGTGGGCCGGGAAAAACATCGCATGGAAGCATTCATTAGGTTTCAGCAAACCAAAGATGATTTATATTACGCGGTTATTGAACCAGATATTAACGTATTACCCCTTATTAAAAAACATTTCTGCGAACGGTATGCCGATCAGCAATGGCTGATTTACGATACTAAAAGAAAATACGGCTTGTACTTCGATAAACAGCAGGTCCATTTTGTTACTATGTCGTTCGAAACAGCAACAGGTTCGGGCAAAGATCTCCGCAACGCTTACAGTGAACAGGAAGAATTGTATCAAAAACTGTGGCAGCGTTATTTTAGTAGCATTAATATAGCTGCCCGCAAAAATATGAAACTGCACATTCAGCATATGCCGCGCCGCTATTGGAAATTTTTGACCGAGAAAATATAAAAGGGCAATTTCCCATATGGCTAAAGTAAGCATATTCATAGGGACCTCAGGATGGCATTACAAGCATTGGATTGGTACATTTTATCCATCTGGCACTACTGCCAAACAGCAGTTTGATCATTACGCAAAGCATTTTGATACGGTTGAAATCAACAATTCTTTTTATAAATTACCACCTGCATCTGTATTTGAAGGGTGGTATAACAATTCTCCCCGCAAATTTTTATTTGTGATAAAGGCAAACCGGTTCATCACCCATAACTTAAAACTTTCAAGGCCGCAGGAGCCGCTAACCAGGCTTTTCAGCAGTATACTTGCCCTGAAAGAAAAACTGGGGCCCATCTTATTTCAATTACCACCTAAATGGAAAGTAAATGTGCAGCGGTTAAAGGAATTTTTACAAGCTCTGCCGGTTGGTTACCGTTATGTATTCGAATTCAGAAATGATACCTGGTATAATGAAGAGGTATATAAGTTACTTCAGGAATACAATTGCGCCTTTTGTATTTATGAACTGGGTGGTCATCTGTCGCCTGTAAAAGTAACGGCTAACTTTGTATACCTGCGGCTGCATGGTCCTGCAGAAAATAAGTATCAGGGCAGTTACAGTAAAACAGTGCTTAGGAAATGGGCGAAGAAGTGCCTGGAATGGCAAAGCGAAAAAAAGAAAGTATATGTTTACTTCGATAATGACCAGGAAGGGTACGCCGCATTTAATGCGATTACCTTAAAAGCGTTGATCAATG
>CBIMFG010000183.1:0-7198 GCA_966243125.1 uncultured Niastella sp. | reverse complement strand
TATTTTATTGCACTCGTTTGTTTGTCGGATAAAGGACCTGTTCTTAATTCTTCCCATTTATCAAACTCACCACCACCTTTATCATCATTTCCTTTTCTACGGGTTTGCTTTCGGCAATCATGAGGGTAATGGCCACCAGGGCATTGTCTGCTATTCTTTTTGAACCATCATGCCGGTACAGTACCTTGTTCTTTTCCATAAACCATACAAACAAAAACGCAGCTATTCGTTTATTGCCATCTGAAAAGGAATGGTTCTTTACCACAAAATACAACAGGTTGGCAGCCTTCTCTTCCACGCTGGGGTAAACGTAGCTACCGTCAAAGGTTTGGTAAATAGCCGCCAACGATCCCTGAAAGGATTCATCTTTTTCGTTACCGAACAACGAACTGCCACCAAACTTGTCACGCAATCCGTTTATAGCCCACATGGCTTCTTCGTAATTTATTTTATACAACTCTTCTTCAGTTGTGTCACTAATAGCCAATACCTGATGATCGTATTGATCCAGCACCTCCAGCGCATAGGCATAGTCTGTAATTACTTTTAACAAGGTAGCTTCATCACCGGGGGTTGCTTTAAAATGCTTGTTCATATTCCTAATTGTTACCGAAAGATAAACCCTTAAAACAATACCAATTTATGATTTTTTACGTCTGTAAGAGGTGGTAGACGTTAGCCTGCTTGTAAGGAACGGCGCTTACCACCTGAACAGGGGGATGATCCTTTGCCAGATCAAATTCACATTGTACGCCGCGCCAAATGGCTGATCTTTTATGGAAAGAACGGTCATGGGTTTGAGGCAGATTATTAATAAAAGCAGCCAATGAACTTGTGCAAAAAATTGCACAAGTTCATTTACTTTTTAACAGACCGGTAGCATCTTCTGAGGTAAGTACGTGTCTTTCTACCACATTGCTTAATAGCTTTACAGTTTGCTTTAAGTCTTCCAATTGTTGTGATTGTTTCTCAAATCGTTTACAATCAATAACATAACCATTTGTAAGATAAGTCTTTAGTTGTGACTTAACCCTATATCCAACTGAGATAATTACATCCAGGCTATAAACAATTACCGGCTTATCTGAATTTTGCAATATGCAAAAAATGCATATTGCTTTTTGGGTCTAATTCATTCTCTTTGAAAATGTTTTTAATATGCTTGGAAATAACAAATTGATCACGATCAAATAATCTCTCCTGTACTTTGCATACACAAGGGTTTAATGGTTTCAAAATGATTAAAGCCAATTGATACTAATCGTTTGCCAATAACCGATGAACTTCCCTTATATAAAAACAGTCAGAATTAAGTTATAGACCAAACCACTTGTGACTTTTCTTCGAGAAAACAAATTCTTACTCACCTAACCACCTCTCAAGCAGAACATTAAACTCCTCCGGCTTCTCCATCATGGGCGCATGACCGCAGTGTTGCAGCATTACCAATGTGGCATTGGGTAAATACTGCTCAAACTCACGGGCTACATGCGGAGGTGTTATCTTGTCATCATGACCCCAAATCAACAAAACAGGCGTGTGAATGGCTGGCAGCAGGTCGGCTACGTAATGGCGTTGAGCCGATTTGGCGGTGCGCACGATACTCATGCACTTACTGGCATCGGTGGTTATGCTAAACACTTCATCAACCAGCGCTTTGGTAGCTACGGCCGCATCATAAAACGTATAGGCTACTCTTTCGCGAATGTATTCATAACTGCTGCGGCGCGGGTAACCCCCCATACTGGTGTTTTCGTACAAACCAGAACTACCGGTTAAGATAAGCCGGCATACATTTTCGGGATGACGATGGGTATACAATATGGCTACATGCCCGCCCAGGGAGTTGCCAACCAACACCACATTGGTAAGACTATTCTTATGGATATAAAACTCCAGGTAATCGGTCAGGTAAGCCAGGGGATCCTTACTATGCCGGTCAAAAATGGGCAACTCAGGAATGTGTAATTCATAATCTGTTTGAAAATGCGCTATCACGCCCTGCCAGTTACTTAACCCGCCAAACAACCCATGCAACAAAACCATGCTTTGCTTCATATTTTTTCAGCAAAACTATTGGCCCTGAAAATGGGTGGCCGTGATCCTAATCACAAAATTTACGGCCGCTGAGTAAGATCCTGGCGCGGCTTAACGCCTCGCGGCTAATATACAGGTAGCGCGCAATGTTGGTTAACGAGATCTTTTCAATAATGGCCGGCCGGTGTTCCAACAAAAACCGGTAACGCTGTAGGGGGCTTTTTAATGAGAGTATATACTGGTGTTCGGCCTGCTGCTCCATGAGCTCCTGGTATAATTGTAAATTCACATGCAACAAATTGCGGTGCGCATCATATAACGGTTGCAGCTTTTTGGTATTAATGCGTAAGATCACCGAATCTTCCAACGCGGTTATGCAAACATTGGAGGGCGCTTTTTTATGAAAGCTTTCACAATTAGCCAAAAAATCATCGGTAAAACTAAACTTCACGATCTTTTCGGCGCCCTCATCATTCAGCAAACTGAATTTAAATTGTCCGCTTAATACAAACGCCGAATACCGCGCCACCCGGCCATATCGCAAAAAGGCTTCGCCTTTACGCAGGTACCGCACCGTAGCCATGTTATCCAATATCTGCCATTCTTCGGTTGTTACCAGCGGATACTTTTTACTCAACCGCTGATAGTAAGAGGGTAATGTCATGCTCGTAAATAGGGAACCAAAATAATAATTTTCTGCAACAAAACTTTTTGGGATCCTTATTATACATTTTTTAAATATATCTTGCAGCCTCAATTCCCAACCACTCCCGGTTATTGTATTTCCCGCCTTTATTTATTTTAAACCCCGCTCAATGAAATATATTGTTGCACTCTTATTATGCGTATGCTTTTCGCAAACCCATGCCCAGGGTTTAAACCTGGCAGGTATTGCTACTACCACTACCACCGCAGCTTATTCAACCCGGTTGGTGAACTCATCCTATACGGGCCCCTGCCTGCGCGTTCGCCGCGCATTAGATAATGCCGAAGCCGATGTGGCTTTTAATACCACCTACAATATGTTGTTACAAAGCAGCACCGTTACTATTACTGCTGCAGGTTCTTCAGGGTTAACCATTGGTACTACCATGCCTTTTGACAGCTTTTATGCAGCTACCAGTTGCTTTGTTACTAACTGGTACGATCAAAGCGGTAATGGCCGGCATGCTATACAAGCCACAGCCGCTTCGCAACCGCGCATTGTAAACGCCGGCGTATTAGACCGGTTAAACGGCTACCCGGCCCTTACCTTCGAAAACTTTGAACAATGGATGGCCTATACTTCCACCAACATAACCGTACAAACGGTTACTGCGGTAAGAGCTGCGCCGGATGTGAACTGGCAATACCTGGTAGCCTTGCCTGCTAATTCCGATTTTTCCATTCGGTCGTCAAACGGCCAAATGTATACTACATCGCCCAATGGCAACGACTGGTGGTATAATACGGGTTCGCCTAATCAATTTTGGGTGAATGGGGTGCAAAACCAATCCTTCACTGCTGCCACGGTACATACCATAACCGCCAACACAGCTAACCCGGTAACCAGCACCATGAGCATCAGCAGCACCTTTTATAACCGTGGCATGTATGGCGGCGCTGCACTTGCTGAACTGTTGCTTTTTCCGGCCCCGCTTACTACCACCAACAGGCAAGCGCTGCAAACCAATCAAAATGCCTTTTTTATTGCACATGCCCTGCCGCTTCAGCTCATCAGCTTTACCGGCCATCGCAACAATGCCACCACGCAATTGCAATGGCAAACAGCGGATGAAACAAATACCCGGCAATTTGTGATTGAACGCAAAATGGATGATGGCATTTATAACGCTATAAGTACGGTTACGGCACGTGGACAAGGAAATGCCCATTACGCCTATAGCGACAATGGAGTACCTGCAGATACGGCCTTTTACCGCCTTAAAATGGAAGACCTGGATGGGCGCTTTACTTTTTCAAACACGGTGATGGTAACGGCATCTTCCACGCTGCAAACGTCAAAAGCGTATCCCAACCCGGCCCATGATAAAGTTTGTTTGCAGGTGACTGACAAAAAGTTACTGCGCACAACAGGGAAAATTCTGGATGCAAACGGAAAGCTGTTGTTTACGTTCACCATTAACGACTGGAAACAATTTGTTAACATGCGTGGCCTGCCTGCGGGTACCTGCCTGATGCAATTGAAGAATGGCGAGGTACTTTTTATAAAATTGCAGTAACTTGTGGCCATACCCTGGTTCCTATGTTACAATATGCCACTTATACAAGGTTCTATTCGCCTGATGATGCTCAATTCCTGATCTCGCTGTTGCAAAAATACCATATACCGTATGCGTTGGAGCATGAGGTGAACCAGCTCGATAAAGTATATCTTGGCGAGCAGGCAGAAGCTATGTTTGCGCTTCAAATTCCCAATGAAAAGTTCAACCACGTTAATCACCTGCTGGCCCAACAAGCCATACAGGATATGGCAGCACCGGGTTTTGAACACCTGATGCAAACGTATTCGGTGAGTGATTTGCAGGAGATCATTCATAACCCCACTGGCTGGAACGCCTATGACCTGCAGGTGGCCACTTCTATCTTATCTGAAAAATTACAGGCGCCGGTAACGCTGCCTTCTATACATGCAGATGATTTTAAACCGGTACGGTTGGAGCTTATCTGGATCCTGCTGGGTTATATTGTAAGCCTGCTGGGCGCCTCTTATTTCTTTTATCTGGCCATTGCGGGTTTCCTGAGCGGGTTGGTTGTAAACCAGGCTAAAAAAACATTAAAAAATGGCAAGACGGTAAAAATGTACGACGCCTGGAGCCGCATGCATGGCCGCTTTATTATGATCCTGGCTGCGGTTTGCATGGCCATTAACCTGATCTTGTTATTGAACCTGTTTTCCAGATAGGGGAAATGTTTCTACAGCGGCATCAAATAATAATGTTTGTGTTGGCAATGCGAAATGAATGTTTTCCTTTTTAAACGCATTCAGGATAGCCAGGTAAATGGCCTGCTGCCTGTCCATATACAAATTATAATCAGCGCTTAAAATATAATACACCACTTCAAAGGTTAAACTGAATTGTCCGAAGGCGGAAAAATGCGCGCGATCGAACCGGGTTGTTTCCTGCTGCTGAATGATGTCTTTTACCATGCCGGGCACTTTGGCTACTTTTTCGGGCGCCGTATTGTATACGATATTGAAGGTGAACACTACCCGCCGCGTTTCCATGCGTTTATAATTGTGGATGCGGGCATTTACCAGGTTGGTGTTGGAACAAATTAGCTGTTCGCCACTAAGGGTTCTGATGCGCGTGCTTTTTACCCCAATGTATTCTATGGAGCCCATTTTGTCGTCTACAATGATGAAATCGCCTACTTCAAATGGTTTGTCGAAGAAAATAACAAAATAGTTGAACAGATCGCCCAGGATAGCTTGTGAAGCCAGCGCAATAGCTACGCCGCCAATGCCCAGGCCGGTTACCACGGAAGTAATATTATACCCTAAATTGTTGATGAGAAATACAAGCCCTATTATCCATAACACAATGTTTATAATGAGAATAATGCCGCGGGCCTGTTTCTTCTTTTCAATATCTTCGGCATCATTACCCAGTGCATTGTTAATGAGGTAATTTAATGCAGAGGTAATGGTTTTGATGATGATAAACGTTATTACTACCAGTACGGCAATGTGTAACAGCCTGTTTACTTTAGCACTTAAAGTAAGATATGAAATGCCGAAGTACAGGGCGCCCAGGTATAACGCCGGCACCAATGCGCCTTCGGCCAGGTGTACAATAAAATCATCTAAGGAGGTGCGCGTTCTGGATGCAAAGTTTTTAAACCGTTTTAACAAAACCACCCGTCCTATACGTATTACCGCCCAGGCCACCACTACTATACCAATGGCAATAAACCAGTTTAACAAGGTATTTCCGCCTATGATCTGTTTCCACCAGGGCATATTGTATTTTTGGTACAATTACCCAAAATACCATGCCATTGGCACTAATAATTGAGGAACGCTTTCCTGATCTTGTTGCGGCCAACGGTATCTTCGGGCATCTTTAATTCCTGGTGCACGGGGTATTTCATATAAGGCTCATTGGTAGGTGTGGAAACGCTGTTCACTCTTTTTACCTGCTCCAGCAACTGGTTTACTTCTACATTGCGATGCGCGGGTGAGGCGCACATTTGCATGCGGTTGATCACCGTTTTTGACAACCAGCGCGCCAGCGGAAAATTAAGGATGGTATCTTTTGTACCGTTGCTGTTTACTACAATATCATTGATGAGGTCTTTTAAGATCTCTGACTCCAATCGTTTTTTGTGATTGTCGGTTACCCCGGCCAAATCGGCATTCACCAGGTTTTTGGGATTTAATTTTATGGGTATGAACACGGCGTTTTCATCAACGGCGCCTACATACCGCGCCTTTTCTTCAAAATAAGAAGCACTGCCTTCAAAGGGCTGACTGAACAAGGCATGCAACGGCTGCATTAACACGGGTTCGCTTTCCATTTTCTTATATAACTCTTTTTCGCCGGAACCGTTTTTCAGATAGAGTATGTAGATCTTGTACCTGCCATGGGGCGGTTCTTTATCGAGTTTTATTTTTAGTTGCTGGTATATATCCAGGGTTGATTTTAATCCTGAGTTCTCGTGATAGCCGCCATCAACAAAACTGCCGAGGCCATTTACATAGGCCGGTGCGCTGAACAAGGGGAACAACTCGCTGGTATTACAGGCCTGCCCCAGCGAAATAGGCATTTTTATACCTTTGCAACGCCTTACGTGGTTGTTGTCACAAATAGAATCTTCATACAAATAACCGGCTACATCAATGGCTTCGTTAAAATAGGTTTCACCCAGTTTGATGGAGGAAAAAATGCCGCGGCGGCCATCGTTGCTCCGGCACGTGTTTATTAATACAATGGGCGTATGCTTACGGTACTGCAGGCCGTTGCCCTGCTGTTCATAAAAGAAATACATAAAATCTTTTTTCAGCGTCATGCCGGTGTCCTTTAGGTCGCAGTCGTCCCAATCTTTATAGCCCTTTGCTTTTAGTACCGCTCTTTCGGTAGCAGCGGCTTCTTCATTCTGCAGGGTGGTATTGCGGTCTTTTTTCCAGGTACCGGGCACCAATGATTTATACAGATCG
>CBIMFG010000182.1:0-7200 GCA_966243125.1 uncultured Niastella sp. | reverse complement strand
TGCCGCAAGATAAAAACCGTCAGTTCCTGGATTTCGAAAAACCGATCAAAGATCTTTTTGATGATATTGAAGGCCTGAAGCAAAAGGCCGAAAAGAGCAAATTGGATCTTACTGACCCTATTAAGAAACTGGAAGAGCGTGTGCTGGAAACCCGTAAGGCCATTACCCAAAACCTTACGCCCTGGCAAAAAGTGCAGTTGAGCCGCCATCCTGATCGTCCGTACACCATGAAATATATCTCCAAACTTTCCACCGATTTTGTGGAACTGTTTGGCGACCGTAATGTTAAAGATGATAAGGCCATGGTGGGCGGTTTCGCCAATTTGGATGGCCAAACTGTAATGATCATTGGTCAGCAAAAAGGAATCAATACCAAGGCGCGCCAATTGCGCAATTTTGGTATGGCCAATCCTGAAGGGTACCGCAAGGCCCTTCGACTGATGAAACTGGCTGAAAAGTTCGACAAACCAATTATAACCCTTATTGATACGCCCGGCGCCTACCCAGGCCTCGAAGCGGAAGAAAGAGGACAGGGTGAAGCCATAGCCCGGAATATTTATGAAATGATGCGGTTGAAAGTACCTGTAGTGTGTGTGATCATTGGCGAAGGAGCCTCTGGCGGTGCCATGGGTATTGGTGTTGGCGACAAAGTGTTCATGCTCGAAAATACCTGGTACACGGTTATTTCGCCCGAAAGTTGTAGCTCCATTCTGTGGCGCAGCTGGGACCAAAAGGAAAAAGCAGCCGAACAGTTAAAACTTACTGCCGATTATATGCATGAATTTGGATTAATTGATGGTATCATTCCCGAGCCTGTGGGCGGCGCACATTGGAATTACGATGAGGCCGCAGGCTTATTGAAACCTTACCTCATTAACACCATCAACGAGCTGAAAGCGATGGATCCTGAAGAGCGTGTTCGAAAGCGAATCGATAAGTTTAACAAGATGGGCTTCTGGGACGAATTACCGGCCTAGTTGTCTTTGGGGACCAGCAGCAGCGACCCTGTTCAACGCCTGTTGTGTCACACACTTGTACATTCTTATCATTACTCAGCTAAAACCAATTCAAAATTAAATCGCTCCCGATAATCATCGGGCTCAACCTAAAAGTTATGTCTCTTCGTCAATCATTATATGGCACCGGCGTGGCACTGGTCACCCCGTTCAAAACTAATACTGAAGTCGATCTTGATGCATTAAGCAAAGTAATAGACTTCGTGATCGATGGCGGCGCTGAATATGTAGTAACACTCGGCACCACCGGCGAAACCCCCACCCTCAGCAAAGAAGAAAAGATCGCTATTGTTCGTTTCACTTACGAAAAAGTGAACAACCGTGTTCCCGTTGTAGTGGGCATTGGTGGTAACAATACCGCTGAATTAATAAAAGAACTCGAAACGTTTCCTTTAGATAAAGCTACCGCTATTTTAAGCGCCAGCCCTTATTATAACAAACCTTCGCAGGAAGGCATTTTCCAGCACTACAAAATGCTGGCAGCAGCTTCGCCCAAACCAATTTTACTGTATAATGTTCCAGGCCGTACCGGTCGTAACATGACGGCTGCAACCACCCTGCGTTTGGCTAATGAAGTGGCCAATATAGGGGGTATTAAAGAAGCCAGCGGCGATATGGCCCAGTGCATGCAGATCTTGCGCGACCGACCCGAGAATTTTCTGGTAGTAAGTGGCGACGATGCCCTGGTTTTACCGCAAATTGCCTGTGGTATGGATGGCGTTATCAGCGTAGCTGCCAATGCCTTCCCCAAACAGTTCACCCACATGGTGCGCCAGTGTTTAAAAGGCGATTTCAAAGCAGCCAAATCGTTGAACGATGTGTTGATCCAGGCTTACGAACTCATGTTTGCGGAGAACAATCCTGCAGGCGTAAAAGCCTTTATGACCGAAATGAACTTGTTGGAAAACGCCCTGCGCTTACCAATGCTACCGTTGAGCGAAGGACTGCATGAGCAGGTGAAAGCTTTTCTAAAGGCAAATTAGAAATATTGAATATTGAATAATAAATGTCGAATGTTGAAGTACGTTCGACATTTTCATTTAAAGAGGTTTTATACTTCAACATTCAATATTGGACATTCAATATTCATCATTTCAAGGGAGCTCTGAAAGTAACGCCTTCCAACGCCAAACTTGTATTGGGAAATACCTCGCACGCCTCTTGTTCAAACACATCCAGTTTATCGTATTTAGAGCTAAAGTGGCCAATAAGTAACCGGCCTACACCGGCGTTTTTGGCTATGCGGGCAGCCTGGTTGGTAGTGGAGTGAAACCGCATGGCGGCCCTCATTTCCAGGTCTTTTAAATAGGTGGTTTCGTGGTATAACAGATCAACGCCTTTTACCTTTTCAATCAGTTCCTCATCATAAATGGTATCGGCGCAATAAGCATATGACAATGCTTTTACCCCGGGATTGGTTACCACTTCGTTCTTTATAAGTTCGCCGCTTTTGGTGGTATAATCTTCGCCCCATTTCAGGCGATCGTAAAAAGCAGCCGGTACGCCATGTTCTATTGCCTTCTCAGGGTTTACGCGGCGTGGCGCACGAACCTGATCAAACCTAAAACCCCAGCAGGGAATGCGGTGCTTGGTGGCAAAACAGGTTACTTTAAATTTATCGTTCTGCACAATTACGCCCTCTCCTTCCAGCGGGTGAAAATGCAATGGATACGACAATTGATTGGAGGCAGCCTCCAGTTGCAGGTCAAGTATTTGTTTTAAGGGAGCCGGGGCAAACAAATGCAGCTCGTTTTCGCGATGCAGCAGGCCCATGCTGTGCAGCAAACCCGGTAATCCAAAATAGTGGTCGCCATGCAGGTGCGAAATGAAAATATAGTTGATCCGTGACCAGCGAATACGGTATTTCACCAATTGCTGCTGGGTGCCTTCGCCACTATCAACCAGGAACAAATTATCATCCAGCGTCACCACTTGCGACGTAGGATGCCGGTCGTACGCCGGTAACGCAGAATTATTTCCCAGTATAGTAACAGCCAGCATTCAATTCGTTAAAGGGTGATCATATTGTTTAAGACGGCCACATAAATCATTCTGCTGCATTTCATTGTACAAATTTATGTAATACCCACATAAACTACCGCACAGTTATTACCTCCTTATTACATCCTGCTTACATAACGTAAATCAATACCGTCCAATTGTATGCACAATGTCGGGCAAATAGCTTTTGCCAAATAAATTCAGGTGAATCAGCAATGGGTATAAATTGCACACGGCCCACTGCTGTCTGTAATTAACAGGCAGCGGGTAATGATGGTTGTAGCTTTCATAAAACAGGCTGTCAAATCCGCCAAACAGGGTAGTCATGGCCATATCAACACTGCGATGGCCATAATAAACCGCCGGGTCAATCAGCACCGGGTTTTCCGAAGCATCACATAGAAAATTACCGCTCCACAGGTCGCCATGCAACAATACGGCCGGTTCTGGTGAAAACACATTGCCCAGCTGTTGATACAACTTCTCAAATTGTTTTACCTGAGCCACATCCAGCAATTGACGGTTAACAGCCAGTTTTACCTGTGGCTGCAGCCGTTGCTGTATAAAAAATTCGATCCAGTTATCGGTTGGGTGATTGCTTTGCGGCAGGGAGCCCATGTAATTGTTGGTAGCCAGGCCATACTGTTTACTTTGTATATGATGCAAAGCGGCCAGTTGTTCGCCCAAACAGGTCCAAAAGGCATCGGTTTGTACGCCTTGTTCAACCCACTCCAGTATCAATACCTGGTGCTCGCCGTTGTTGCCACAGGCAATGACCTGGGGTATCCGGATAATTTTTGGTTGCGCCAACAGCTGCAGCCCCTGCCGTTCCGTTTCAAACAGATCAGGAAAGGCCGCCAGCTTATTGATCTTGCAAAAGAAAGTATCTTTTCCAGCAGTAATGCAGTAAGTGTGGTTAATAGAACCACCACCCACCGAGGTAAATGCAATGGGGCCTTTGTTATTTAATAGTTCCTGTATTAAAGATTGTACTGAATCCAACTCAAAAACTTAATACCTAACGAACTTACAAACCTATTCACTTCAATAACAGTTTACACTCATGTAACAACCTGTCCTTATTAACAGCAGCTGTACCAACTTCTTCACAAACCAATCCTCCGGCAATATTGGCTACTTCAGCCATCAGGTCAATTCGTTTGGTAGCAGCATAAATAAGGGAAGCTACGGCTATTACCGTATCGCCGGCGCCCGATACATCGGCTATATTCCGTAAGTGTGAAGGAATGATCTTCGCGTCGCTGTTCTGTTGGTAAAACACCCCTTTTTCAGACAAGGTAATGAAGGAGATAGCGTGTTGCAATTTGCTTTGCAACTGCTGGTGAATATCGTTGAGGGTAACCAAGTTAACATCGTCCAGCAACAGGTTTAAACCATCTTTTACTTCTTTCAAATTAGGTTTAAAAATGTCAACGCCCTGGTAGCTGAAGAAATTTTTTCGTTTGGGGTCTACTGTGGTAATAACGCCATGTTGTTTACACAGGGCAGTTACTTCCTTTATTACCCGCTCAGTCAATACGCCTTTGTTGTAATCTTCAAAAATGATCACCTGTGGCTTTTCGGTGGTAATATATTGGCGCACTTTTTCAAGCAGCGCATTTTCATCACCGGCGCTCAGGTCTTTAGTGATCTCGGCGTCCAAACGCATCATTTGCTGGTTACGGCTTATAATGCGGGTTTTGGCAGTGGTAATGCGGGAGGGTTGTTTGGCAACCCAGTTTGTATTAATGTGAAATTCGTTAAACAGATCGGTGAGGGTATGGCCATTTTCATCATCACCCATTACTGACAACACCGATACCTGGGCGCCCAGGGCTGCCAGGTTCAACGCCACATTGCCGGCTCCACCTATACGGTGTTCTTTTTTATCCAGCGCAACAACTGGCACTGGGGCTTCGGGGGAGATCCTTTCTACATGGCCCCACCAGTAAATATCCAGCATCACATCGCCTATTACACCAGTCTTAATATTAGAAAAACTTTCAAACAGTTTATTAAAATCTACTTTACTCATATTACATATGTTCCAGGTTCCAGGTTACAAGTTTCAGGTTACAAGTCCCTGGAACCTGCAACCTGGAACCTGTAACTAGGCCTTTTTATTTCGGACTGCAAGATAATACAAAGGAACGCCTGCCAAAACAATTCCAAAGCCAATACCTGCGTATTTAGGTTTCATTTGAATCAGAAAAACACAAAACGTAAGAGCAAGAATAATATAAATAATGGGTAATACGGGATAGCCAAACGCCTTATAAGGCCGCTCCGCATCCGGACGCTTTTTGCGTAAGATAAAAATACCCACAATGGTCACAGCATAAAACAGTACGGCCACAAAAGCGATCATATCCAGCAGATCGCCATAGCTACCGCTTAAACACAAGATGCCCGCCATAGCTGCCTGGATCCACAAAGCAAATTCAGGTACGGCATTTTTGTTGAGCGTGCCCGTTTTCTTAAAAAACAAGCCGTCTTTAGCCATGGTATAGTATACCCGAGCGCCGGCCAGTATCAAACCATTGTTACAACCAAAGGTTGAGATCATGATCATAACTGCTATTACATAAGCGCCATTAGGACCAAAGATTGATTCCGCCGAAATTACCGCTAACCTTCTCGATGGGGCAAAAGCAATGTCGTGCAAGGGCAGTACATTCAGGTACATCAGGTTGGCCGACACATAAATGATGGTTACAATAAGAGTTCCCAAAAACAGGCTCAGTCCTATATTTCGTTTGGGGTTCTTTATTTCACCGGCAATAAAGGTTACGTTGTTCCAGCTATCACTGCTGAATATGGAGCCCGACATAGCTGAGGCAATGGCGCCTATCAATACAATGCCGCTGATGGGTAACCAGCTACCATCATCTGCAGCTGTGCCTGCCGGATTCTTAGTAAAATGTACTGCATTCATGCCCGTTGCCAGGTTTTCAGACCAAAAACTATGTTTTACAAGCAGAAAACCAAGGATGATCAATCCAAACAAAGAAAACAACTTTACACTGGTAAATATGGTTTGAATGATCTTTCCCCCTTTAATTCCACGGGAGTTGGTATAGGTAAGAAATATGATCAGAAAAATAGCTAATATCTGTGCTGCAGAAATTTTGAACGTCCCAATGGTAAGCAGTATAACATCTTCTCCTACCTCAGGTATCATATACGCCGTAAAACGACTAAAGGCAACTGCTACAGCCGCAATTGTCGCGGTTTGAATTACCGCAAAAAAGCTCCAGCCATATAAGAAACCAGCTAATGGATTAAATGCTTCTCTAAGGTAAACATACTGGCCGCCCGCTTTGGGAAACATGCCACTTAACTCGCCATAACTTACAGCAGCTACAATAGTCATAAAACCGGTGATCAGCCATACTGCTATTATCCATCCGGCACTGCCTACATCTTTGGCAATGTCTGAGGTAACAATAAAAATACCCGAACCAATCATGGAGCCGGCTACCACCATGGTAGCATCCACTAAACTAAGTGATGGTTTAAATGAAGAAGCGTGTTCTGCCATATTAGGTAGATAATGGTAAGAAAATCAGATTTTAACCAGCTCAAGATAGGGAAACTAATTCGAAAAGCAGATAGGGCAAATTTCCACAACGTGGGCAATGTGGCCCTTTACATAGGCTAAAAATAGAAAAACGCTTAATGCAAAACACTATAGCGTTTACATTAAGCGTCTTTGTAATATTTTCTTCTACCTTATTTCTTCTTGTCCTTGTATTGCTGGTTCAACCCTGCAATCAAATCACCGGTAATGTTATAAGCTGAATCTTTATAATAAATTATAAAGCCGGGTTCGTAAGAAAGTATATAAGCAAACTTCTTATCCTTGTTATAATCTTTCAAAAACTCTTCTACCTGTTTGCGCAGTTCACTCATGCGGTCAACCTGCAGCTTTTGCATTTCCTGTTCCAGTTCGCCTTTGCGTTGTTGTATTTGTTGTTGTTGCAAACCAACTTCGCGTTGAGCGGTTTCCATTTCACCCTGGGTAATGTTATTACCTTTTTCCTGCCATTTACGAACAGTACGTTGGTACTTGTTCGTTAAATCGTTCAATTCAGCATTCATGGCATTTTCTTTCTTCTTCATGTCGCCTGAAACATCTTTGAAATACTCATAATGTTCCTGCAGGGAATCAATATCAAAGTAA
>CBIMFG010000181.1:0-7210 GCA_966243125.1 uncultured Niastella sp. | reverse complement strand
TGAAAAAGAAGAAATAATCAAAAAGAGTATTTAGATTTTTTTAACAGTGCAAAATGAAACCTTTTTAACCGTTTAAGCGTCTTATTATAAAGCGGCAATTAAAAAACAGAATGGACAATGAAAAAGATAATACTAATAGCGATTGCACTTGTTTATCTGGTAGGATGTGGAATTTCATATATGTAAGCCGTAAATAATTAAGTAAATAAAATTTCTCATAAATAGCAGTCATACAGTTTTTCTCATAAGCAGTTAGTTTTGGTTAACGAGGCCCCATTTCTATGGGGCCTTTACTTTTTTGAATAGTGAATAGTGAATGTCCGATTTTGAGTGTAGAAGTTACTACCCGGTTTTATTTCAAATTTGAATATTCAATATTTGTCATTCAACATTCATACGGAATATACTCCCCTTGTATAGGTATAAATACTGATTATCATTAACCGTTTTTTAATCTCGCAAATAGGTTGCATTTTGCACCAGAGATTCCACCGTTAGAACCTTCAACTAACTCGCACATGAAAAAAAGATTTACCTGGCTATGGGGGGTATTGTGTTTTCTATCCATTGAAGTTATTGGGCAAAACAGATCGGGTAAAATAAGCGGCGTTATTACCGATGACAACGCGCAACCGGTAGAGTCAGCCACCGCTTCCCTGCAAAGGGCTAAAGATTCCTCTCTTGTTAAAGTAGCTGTTTCAGATACATATGGTTTGTTTGAATTTGAGAGCATACCCGAAGGCGAGTATTTCGTAATTATTACCGCAGTAGGTTTTGCAAAAGTGAGTAGCAAACGGTTTGCAGTTTCGGGTGCAGCAGTTTATAAAATTCCTTCCTTTCAATTAAAAAGATCAGAAGCCAAAGCGCTGGGTGAAGTAACAGTTACCGGTAAAAGGCCGTTGATCGAAAACAAGATCGACCGTATGGTGGTGAATGTAGAAGCCGCACCCACCAATGCCGGCGCATCGGCCCTGGAAGTGCTGGAAAAATCGCCCGGTGTAACCGTTAGTAATGAAGGCGACATCAGTTTAAAAGGAAAACAGGGCGTGCGCATTTTGCTCGATGGCAAACCCACTTACTTATCAGCCGCCGACCTGGCCAATGTGTTAAAGAACCTGCCCGCATCGGCCCTTGACCAGATAGAGATCATGACCAACCCGCCGGCCCGGTACGAAGCCAGTGGCAATTCGGGCATCATAAATATAAAAACAAAGAAAAGCCTTAACGAAGGGTTAAATGGCAGCATCACACTGGGTGGTACCGTTAGTTTTTTTAAGCGCGACAATGAATGGTTGTTCCCATTAAAAACAACCAGCAGCATCAACATCAATTACCGAAAAGGCAAATGGAACCTGTTTGGGAATTACAACTACAATTACCGCGAAGGAAATGGCTCCCTTGATCTTACGCGCCGCTTTTTTGAAAAAGACGGTTCGCTGAACTCAACCTCCTTTACCCATACCAATTTTAATTTTCGCAATAACAACTATACTCTCAAATTGGGCGCTGATTACTATGCTGATAAAAAGAACGTTTTTGGCGTAGTGGTAAATGGGTTTGGGTTCTTTGGCAGGCCAACACCAACCAGCAACCAGGTGATAAGCCGGCCCGACGGCAGCACAGAGTCAGTACTGGCTTCGAACAACATCAACAAGAATGATTTCTATAACTATTCAGCCAATGTAAATTACAAACACTCGTTCGATTCTGCCGGCCGCGAGCTTACCGTTGACCTGGATTACATGGGCTACACCAACAGTTCAGAAAATACCCTGTATACTTCTATTTACGATGGCAACGGCAGCAATTTGGGCAACCTTGCCTTGTATGGCGACATTCCCGGGGTTATAAACATCGTTTCTGTTAAAAGCGATTATGTGCATCCGCTTACAAACAACCTGCGTTTTGATGCCGGGGTTAAATTAAGCTATGTAAAGAACGACAATGAAGTAGATTACCAACGCAATGATAATGGCACCTGGAAACCTGATAACCGCAGCAATCATTTTATTTACCGCGAAAACATCAATGCCGGCTATGTAAGCCTCAACAAAAAATGGAAGAAATGGAGCGCCCAGGTGGGGTTGCGTATTGAGAATACCATAGCCAAAGGAAACCAGGTTACCAACGATTCTAACTTTACCCGTAACTATACCAATCTGTTTCCTACAGGATACGTTAATTACGAGGTTAATAAGAATCATGCCTTCACCCTGTCGTACGGCCGGCGTATTGAGCGGCCCAATTACCAGGACCTTAATCCGTTCATCTGGTTCCTCGATTCGCTGCAATACCGCCAGGGGAACCCATACCTGATGCCACAATATGCCAATAATTTTGAACTAAGGCATACGCTCAATGGTAAATTCACCACCACCTTTAATTACACCATTACCGACGATGTAATATCGCAGCTGTTAAAACAGAATACCGAAAAAAGGATCACTTACCTGACAACAGATAATGTGGCCCGGCTCAAAAATATTGGCGTGGCCATTAATGCGCCCTTTTCGCCGGTAAAAGGCTGGAGCGTAAACCTGTTTGTAAATGTGTTTAACAACCGCTATGAAGGTGTTTACTACAACTCCTACACCGGTAACAACGACCCCATTGATATCAGCTATACTTCGGCATCGGTGAACGTTAGTAATAATTTCAGCTTTAAAAAAGGCTGGAGTGCAGAGCTGAGCGGCTGGTACCGGGGCAAAACCATAGAACAACTCACCATTGCCGACCCCATGTATTTTATGAACCTGGGCGGACAAAAGATAATAATGAAAGGGAAGGGCACGGTGCGACTGAACATTCGCGACCCGTTTCACTGGCAGGTTTACCAGGGCCGCACCCTTTACAGCGATATTGATGTGAAAATATTTAACCGGTGGGATAACAGGAATGTTACCGCCACCTTTAGCTACCGCTTTGGCAAAAGCTCCATAGCCCAGGCCCGCCGCCGAACCAGCGGTGTTACCGATGAGCAGAACCGGGCTGGCGGAGCCAGCCAGTAATGTTGAATATTGAATATTGAATGATGAATGTTGAAGGGCGGGAAATGAAGAATGAAAAACAGAGGAATGAAAAATTAGAAAGGAAAACCAGAAGTAGGAAGCGTGGGTAAAGGTACGCAGTTACTTACGGGCAACTGGAAACCGGTAACCGGTAACCAGTTTTTCCCTACTTTCGTAGTTCGTTCCGTTAGTACGGCACGCCCCTCATAAAAAAATTACGCTATGCCTTCGTTTGACATTGTTAGCAAGGTGGATGCACAGGCACTGGATAATGCAGTGAATGTTACCACCAAGGAAATCACCAATCGTTTCGACTTCAAAGGTTCGCACGTGGAGATTAAACTCGACAAAAAAGAGTTCAAGATCTCTATTGAAACGGAAGACGACATGAAAATGCGCCAGTTGATAGATGTGTTGATCAACCGGGCCCATAAACAGAACATTGCCCCCGAGGCCTTCGACCTTAGCAAAGAAAGCTACCAAAGCGGTAAACTCACCAAACAGGAAGTATCGGTTCGCAACGGATTGAAACAGGAAGACGCCAAAAAGATCGTAAAACTCATTAAAGACAGTGGCCTGAAAGTACAGGCGTCTATAAATGACGATATGGTACGGGTAACCGGCAAAAAGATCGACGACCTGCAGGAAGTGATTGCTTTGTGTCGTGGCGCCGAACTGGGAATTCCCCTGCAATACGAGAATATGAGAAGTTAGCCATAAGCACTAAGCTTTAAGCTGTAAGCGAAAAGGCCATACACTGGGTTTTGCTTAGAGCTTACGGCTTAAAGCTTACAGCCTGCCTGTGGATAATTACGTGCACAACAGGTGCAAAACCTTGGCCTTGAAGTTTTGGAATTGATCTTATATAATAAGTATCTTAGATACAGAAAATCGCAGTAGGCTAGTAAAATGGTTCAATGCGATTAGCGGAAAGCATTGGGTATACAGGTTATACGTGCACGTAGCAGGTATAAAATGGATCCGGTGCTTTCTTTTTTATTTCTTGCCTGAAAAAATTTATTTTTACCTGCAGGTTTATTAATTTTCCTTTTTTCTTTAATAAATTATTAAAAAAGTCAGGAATAAAATTTAATTTGGCGGAGTTATACTGGAAGGCTAATTTTGCGGCTTTGCTGATAAAATCAGTATAACAAATACAAATAACAGGGTATACCGCAAAATCGGTGTACATTTAAAAATCAAAGAGTTATGAAAAAGGGACTTCACCCAGAGAGCTATCGGTTCGTAATTTTTAAAGATATGAGTAACGGTACTCAGTTCCTGAGCCGTTCAACTTCTCCTTCTAAAGAAACTGCGAAATGGGAAGATGGTAACGAATATCCATTGATCAAATTAGAAATTTCAAATACGTCTCACCCTTTCTTTACTGGTCAAAACGTACTGGTAGATACTGCGGGTAGAATTGATAAATTCAAGAAACGTTACGAAAAGAAAAAATAAAAAGCGTAATTTCAATACAAACATTTTTGTTTTTCATGGCTATACTTTCCCTTTCCTTGTCTAAGGAAGGGGATTTTTGTTATATAGCATAAACTCAACATCCACATTTCCCAACCATCCTCTCATCTCATCTATCCCAGTTCAGACTAAATGCAGTAAGTTTGGCTCAGAACCAATCATTATGAACAAACGGGTCTTTTTGTCGGATAAAGAAGTTGCTGATCATTTGTATCCTTTTACCCAAACCCGCCACGTTGCCGACATCCGCATTGGTATATTAACCATTCGCGAAAAATGGGAGCGGCTGTTGCACCAACCTGTATATTTACTGAAAAAGGACGAGGAGCCACCAGCCGATGCCATTGTTTTTGCGGCCAATATTATTCCAACCGCCGCCTTTATTGAATCGATGAATGATGCCAGTCAGGAGCCCGATTACAGCCTGGTAAAGTACATTCAATACCCGTGGCACATCTTCCAATTTAATGATTGGGCCCTGCGGCAGGATTTTGAGGTGTTAACCTTCAACCGGGTTTCAGCACCCATTCCCAATACCGTACAAACGGTAAATCCCGAAAATATATTTATTGAACCGGGCGCCATCCTGAGTCATTGCCTCCTCAATGCCTCAACCGGCCCTATTTATATTGACAAGAACGCCGAAATACTGGAAGGATCGCTCATTAGGGGGCCTTTTTCGCTGGGCGAAAAGGCAACGGTGAAAATGGGCGCTAAAATATACGGTGCTACCACTGTTGGCCCGTATTGCTCGGTGGGTGGGGAAATCAAAAATGCCATCCTGTTTGCTTATTCAAACAAAGCACACGACGGTTACCTGGGCGATTCGGTCATAGGCGAGTGGTGCAACCTGGGCGCCGGTACTTCCAATTCAAACATCAAGAATACCGCCAGCGAAGTGAACGTATGGCATCACCATAGCCGCGAATACCTGAAAGCGGGGCTCAAGTGCGGATTGCTGATGGGCGATTATTCGCGGGCCGCCATCAATACCTCGTTCAATACCGGAACGGTGGTGGGGGTATGCGCCAATGTATTTGGCGAAGGCATGCCGCCCAAATACGTCCCCAATTTTACCTGGGGCAACAAGGGATTAAGCCTGTATGAATTTGAAAAAGCCCTGTCGGATATCCGCAACTGGAAAAAATTAAAAAATCAGGAGCTTACAGCAGCCGAAATAACTCAATTGAAACATATTTTTGGGCAATCATAAAAGCCATCAACACTAAAAAAGACGATTTCTTATGCGCAAACAAATTGCAGCGGCTAACTGGAAGATGAATTGTACCTATCAACAAGGTGAACAGTTACTCGATGAGATCCTTTCGGCCAACATTGAATTGAAAGCACACCAGCAAACCATTTTTGCTGTTCCTTTCCCTTACCTGATCATGGCAAAAAGCGAAACCGAAGAAGAGAACAACTACTTTGTAGCTGCTCAGAATTGTTATAATAAAAAATCCGGCGCTTATACCGGTGAAGTGTCAGTAGAAATGCTGCAGTCAATCGGCATTCAGTTTTGTGTGCTGGGTCACAGCGAGCGCCGCGAATATTTTCAGGAATCGAATAAAATGCTGGCCGAAAAACTGGACCTGTGCCTGCAATACAATATTACGCCCATATTTTGTTGTGGCGAGCCGCTGAGCATTCGCGAAGCCGGCACCCAAAACAGTTATGTGGAAACTCAATTAAAAGAATCATTGTTTCATTTATCAGATGCAGACATTAAAAAGGTAGTGATTGCCTATGAACCAATTTGGGCAATTGGTACCGGTAAAACCGCTACAGCTGAACAGGCACAGGAAATGCATGCTTACCTGCGTAGTGTGCTGGCCAAACAATATGGCGCAGCCACTGCCGATGCTATTTCCATCCTGTATGGTGGCAGCGTAAAAGCCAACAATGCCAAAGAACTGTTCAGCAATCCCGATGTTGATGGCGGACTGGTTGGTGGTGCTTCGTTGAACGCAGCGGAGTTTGTTACGATCATTTCTAGTTTGAAGTAAACGGTTTAAAGTATAAGGTTTAAGGTATAAGGTGGTTACCGCATTTTGAGTATTCCTATTAATTGCGAGGCTCAAAATGCGGCAGCCACCTTAAACTTTATACTTTAAACCTTAAACCTAATTGACTGTTAAATCACGTTAACTTATCCCCAATGTCCACAAATGGAGTGATCTTTGTTTAAGCAAAACGGGAGGACTTGTTTATGGAACATTCAAGGGCATTACAGGTATTATCCTTGCAGCACAAAGAAGATCGGCTTAAGTGCCGCGAATTTCTACGAGACATCCAGCAGCAACGCGATAAATCGGGCATCCGGCAACGGATCGTTCAATTCTGGAAGAACGAGCTCCAAAAGCATGTGGATGCGGAAGAGGCGATATTATTTCCTTTTTTGCTGAAGCATCAGTTTCCATTCAACTTCATGAACATCTTAAAGCGCGAACACGAAACCATTCGCCTGCTTGCCGAACGGCTGCACCGCCACGATGAGGACTATTATTTATATAAAGCCTTTATTAAGCTGGTTGATCAACACAGTTATTTTGAAGATGAGTTCATTTTCAAAAAAATGGAAGAAGACATTTCCCAACAGGAGTTAAACCAGCTGAACGTATCACTGGCAGCAGTAGGCAAATAATTAATGCAGAACGCTGAACGCTTAACGCACACCTAAGGGTATTCCGCGTTAAGCGTTTTGCGTTAGGCTTTAAGCGTTA
>CBIMFG010000180.1:0-7216 GCA_966243125.1 uncultured Niastella sp. | reverse complement strand
CCCAGGGGTATTTCACCTATAATTCCCAGGTGCAACCCGCTTCTTTTAGCATAGTAAGGTTTTGTGGTATTATCCCAATCCGGTAAATAATTGGTTTCTTTTACTGTTGAAGATTGAGGGCCACCCAATATTCCCAGTCGCATTTGGGCATTGGCAGTATAGATGGCAGAGGTCAATAACAGCAGTGCGTAAAGTTTCTTCATACCGGTTCAGCTTAAAAGACTGGTAGTAACGTTTTGAAGGCCGGATATATTGTTGAAGAGGGGCTTTACTGGTCTGAAATTGAGGAAGTAGGAGGTAAGAAGTAAGAAGTAGGAAATACAGGTTTCTTCTTACTTCCTACTTCTTACTTCAGGTTATTTAAACATGAAACTTGATACCCTGGGCTAAAGGAAGTTGCGTAGAATAATTGATCGTATTAGTTTGGCGTCGCATATACGCTTTCCAGGCATCGCTGCCGCTTTCGCGACCGCCGCCGGTTTCTTTTTCTCCGCCAAAGGCGCCCCCGATCTCGGCCCCGGAGGTACCGATGTTTACATTGGCAATACCACAATCGCTGCCATTGGCCGATAAAAATTGTTCTGCTTCCCGCAGGTTCAGCGTCATAATGCTTGATGATAACCCCTGTGGCACCCCGTTTTGAATGGCGATGGCCTCGTCGATGGTGTTGTATTTCATCAAATATAAAATAGGCGCAAAGGTTTCCTGTTGTACAATGTTGAAATGTGGTTCTACCTCGGCAATACAGGGTTTTACATAGCAACCGCTTTCAAACCCTTTACCATCGAGCACGCCGCCTTCAACAATAAATTTGCCGCCTTCTTTTTTACAGGCTTCCAACGCTTTCTGGTACCCGATAACCGCGTCTTTATCAATCAGCGGTCCTACGTGGTTGTTTTCATTAAGCGGGTCGCCAATGCTTAGTTGATTATAGGCTGCTACCAGTTTGGTTTTTATGGAATCGTATACATCTGCATGTATGATGAGGCGACGGGTTGTTGTACAACGTTGCCCGGCGGTGCCTACCGCGCCAAAAACCGATCCGCGGATGGCAATATCCAAATCGGCATGTTGTGAAATAATGATGGCGTTATTGCCACCCAGTTCCAACAGGGCGCGCCCCAGGCGGGCGCCCACCGTAGCGCCAACCGCTTTGCCCATGCGGGTAGAACCGGTTGCAGAAACCAGCGGAACCCTCGCGTCGGCACTCATCCATTCACCCACAGCGCGGCCGCCTATTACCAGTCCGTTTATGCCATCGGGCACATTGTTGCGTTTCAACACATCGGCAATAATATTATGACAGGCCACTGCGCACAGCGGCGTTTTTTCAGAAGGCTTCCAAATGCACACATTGCCGCAGATCCAGGCCAGCATCGTGTTCCAGCTCCAAACTGCTACAGGGAAGTTGAAGGCGGAAATAATGCCTACAATGCCTAATGGATGCCATTGTTCGTACATGCGGTGGGCGGGGCGTTCGCTGTGCATGCTTAAACCATACAACTGGCGGGAGAGGCCAACCGCAAAATCACAGATGTCGATCATTTCCTGTACTTCGCCATAACCTTCCTGCAGGCTTTTGCCCATTTCATACGACACCAGTTTGCCCAGCGGTTCTTTGTGGGCGCGTAAGGCTTCTCCAATTTGGCGAACAATTTCACCGCGTTTGGGGGCCGGCCAGGTGCGCCATTCCAAAAAGGCGGATTGGGCTTTGGCTATAACGGTTTCATAATCGTTTTTATCGGCAGCTTGCACAGTGGCGATGAGTTTACCATCAACAGGTGAGTGAGACGCAATCATTTCGCCATGTGCAGCCAGTGAACTGAGGCCGGTTGATACACCGGAGTTTTGTTCAGTGATTTGTAATGCGGCAAGAAAATCCATGTAGTTCGTTTTGGACAAATGTAAGGGAAGTTGATCAGTTGACCAGTTAACCGGTTGACCTGGGTGCGCCTCTTGGGGGCCACAATGGTACCTCTTTACCACCTCAATGGTGCCTCATTGCTACCTCGGCCCCCGAGGGTGAACAGAGGTTGAATGGAGGTATCAAAGAGGTAAATCCAAGGTGGCTCCGAGGTGAATTCGAGGAAGCAATGAGGTCTACTTGTTAAACATCATTGCAATCATAAAGGTGGTCACGCCGTTTTGCCCGGTTCATCACAAAAAAATGTACATTTTTAAAGTAAAATTACCCAACGCCACACTTGTATAAGGTGATCATCACAACGCAAAATAACGCACATCCCATTTTTTGAGATTGGGGATGGGTAATAAGTACCTTTGTTTTCGTTAACGAAAGGTTCTTTGAAATAGCGTTGATCAGTTGACGGGTTAACAAGTTGACATGTTGCCGCGCTGGCTTTTAGCTTTAGCCTTACGGCTTTGGGCTGTATTGGGGCTTACAGCTTTTGGCTTACAGCTTTAAGCTGCATACGGCAATAATCGTTGAACTCATCTTCATCGGCATCATCCTCTTCATCGTCTTCCACTTCGCGTTGTAACACGCGGTTATTGGCAAAGTCGAGGGTGAGCAAACCATCTTTCAGTACAATGTTGTTGAACTGTTCCCAGTTGTACCGTTTTTTGAACAGGGAGTTTACAACGATCTCGTTATCGGAGAACCCGATCTCTATGGAGTATTTGGCCTGGTATTCCAGTAAGGCCAGCACGATAAAAACAAACAACAGCCAGGAGCAGTAAGGCATTTTAATCCATACAAGTCCGGCCAGCAACAGCGCACGGCTGTAGTATACTTTTCGTTTTTTGGCCTGCTGGGTGAGATTAAAAATTATAAAGCCCAGCACGGCCACCACGCCAATAAGGTAAGCGAGGCTAACATTGTCGCTACGCAGTAATTCAAATGAAAAACAAACAACGGAAACAACACTGAGAATAAGCCCCAGTATATCAAGATACCGGTGGGTTTGGTTTTTCAGCGTAACAACGTATTGGTATACCATGCTAGTTGATAGTGTTGAAAGAGTTGATAATGGAGAGGGGTGATCAGTTAACCGGTTGATCAGTTAACCAGGCTTCCGCGACGCGGTGTATTGCTTGGAGCTTGCAGCTTACGGCTTATGGGTTTTAGCTATTCGTTGCCACCAGCAAATTGGCTAATCTCCATAAAATGTGCGCACCCACGTTGGCGTCCCACTCATTGTTATCGCCTACACCAATTTCAACCAAATCGAAACCAATAAATTTGCGACCGCTTTGTACGATCTTTTTCAACAGGTAAAAGATCTGTTCGGTTTCAAATCCGCCTTGTACGGGAGTGCCTGTATTCGGGCACAATTTAGGATCAAGCCCATCAATATCAAAACTTACCAGCACTTTTTCGGGTAATTTGCTAACGATCTCATCTGTGATCTGTTTCCAGGTTTCCCCTTCAAACTGGCGTTCTTTAATGTCCTTATCAAAATAGGGTATTACCCGGTCTTTGTTGTTTTGAATATATTCCCATTCTTCCTGGCAATAATCGCGGGCGCCTAATTGCACCAGGTGGGTGAGGGTAGGTATTTCTTTCAGTGCATTGTACATAACACTGGCATGGCTGTACGTAAACAACTCATACGAAGCGCGCAGGTCGCAATGGGCGTCAATTTGCAGCACGCCAAATTCGCCATGCTGTTCGGCCAGTGCTTTAAAGTAACCGAGCACAACGCTGTGATCGCCACCCAGGATGGCTACCAGTTTACCTCTTTGCAGCAGTTGTTTGCTTTGTTCATACACCCATTTGTTCAAATAGCCGCCGCCTTCGTTAATGTCGCGCAGCGATTTGCACATGAAGTTGTTCTTTTCCAACACTTCGCCATGGCAAATGTAGTCGATGTACAACTCGGCTTCCTTGCGCAGGTAATCACTTTTCAGCAGCACCTTTTTATCGGGCGCACGCATAAAAAAACCCTGTTTCCACGAATCTTTGGTTTCAGGGTCAAAAAGGTCAACATGCATACTTGCCTTAAAAATATGGTCGGCTGCCCGGGCGGTACCAGCATTATAGCTTACGGTAACTTCCCAGGGAACTGGTAGTATAACCAAACGAGCTTCTTCCTCGGTAAACGGCAAACCAAAAATGTTATTATTGGGATTACTGGCCGCGTTGGGATCAAATTGAGATAGGTCTGTCATATGTCACACACTAAAAAACGGGGTGCAAGTTAGCCCACGAACGGGTAGCAGCAAAAAAATTATGAAAACGAGCTTACGTTTGTTAGGTTAAAAGTATAAAGTTTAAGGTATGAGGTCGTTAAATGTTAAGGCTTGCAATTAATTGTAATCCTCAAAATTCGGAGAACACCTTAAACCTTAAACTTTAAACCTGATACCTTATACTTTTTGTCCTAACTTTGCGGCGTAAACACCCAAATGTGCCACGCCGTCAAGGCGTTACAATAAATATTTCAGATGAAAAAGATCCACATTGTTATTCTGGTGGGAATTGCGGTCTGCATTATGATCCTGTTGAGCTTTATGGCCGACCTTTCTACCTACGAAACCCTGGCCTCGGCCCGTCAAAAAGAGGGAAAAACAGTGACCGTAATTGCCAAACTCGATAAATCGGCAGCTGCGCCCATTGAGTACGACCCTGCTAAAAACCCCAACCTCACTAAATTTTTTGTAGTTGATTCGTTGGGCAACCGCGCGCAGGTGCGTTATTATTTCGAAAAGCCTATGGATATGGAGAAAAGTGATCGTATTGTGCTGAAAGGAAAAATGCAAGGCGATGTATTTGAAATTACCCGTAAAGACGGAATTCTGATAAAATGTCCATCCAAGTATAAAGACGATCCTAAAGCTGCGGCCAACAACCTGACTCAAAATTAAACTCCTGTAATGAAGTATATCGGTGAACACCTGTTACCCGGTCAGTTAGGACATTTCCTGGTAGTGCTTTCCCTTGTAGCGTCATTGGTAGCCTGTATCGCTTATTTTAAAGCCTCCAATGCCACTTTAGAAACGGAGCACGAAAGCTGGAGAAAACTGGCCCGCATTGCTTTTTTAGTGAATGCCGGTTCGGTACTGGCTACTTTCAGCATTCTATTCTTTGTTATTGCTAATCATTATCACGAATATTTTTACGCCTGGAACCATTCAGACATCACCCTGAATCCCAAATACCTGCTCAGCAGCATTTGGGAAGGGCAGGAGGGTGCTTTTCTGTTATGGACCTTCTGGCAATCGCTGTTGGGCGTATTATTGATAGCCACCGCCAAAAAGTGGGAAGCGCCCGTAATGACGGTTATGAGCTTTGCCCAGTTTTGCCTGGCAACCCTTATTATTGGAATTTATGTGTTTGATCTGAAGGTGGGCAGCAGTCCGTTTTTATTAACCCGGCACCAGTTTCAGGATGCGCCCATTTTCCAGGGCGAAAACTACCTGAACCTGCCGAAAATACATAATGGGAACGGCCTTAACCAGTTATTACAGAACTATTGGATGGTAATACACCCACCGGTGCTTTTTTTAGGTTATGCAAGTACCATTGTACCATTTGCGTATGCTATTGCCGGTTTGTGGAAAAAGGATTTTGGCGGCTGGTCAAAGCAGGCCTTACCCTGGTCGTTGTTTTCGGGCGGAATTTTTGGCCTGGGAATTATGATGGGTGCTGCCTGGGCGTACGAGTCGCTCACCTTTGGTGGATACTGGGCCTGGGACCCTGTTGAAAATGCCTCGCTGGTGCCCTGGCTGGTGATGGTGGCTGGTATTCATACCCAGGTTATTTACAATTCAACCGGTCATTCGCTGCGGGCAACCAACTTTTTCTTTGTAATGAGCTTCCTGCTGGTATTATACTCAACCTATCTTACCCGTAGCGGTGATTTGCAGGATACTTCGGTACACGCGTTTGTTGATTCGGGCATGAACTGGCAAATGCGCATTTGGGTGCTCATTTTTGTTATTGGCTCGCTGAGCCTGCTGATAGCCCGGTATAAAAAGATCCCGCATATTGCCAAAGAAGAAGAGTTCAGCAGCCGCGAATTTTGGATGTTCATTGGTTCACTGGTATTGTTCCTGTCGGCCATGGCCATCATTATTCCAACTTCTTTCCCCATTTTCAATAAACTGTTTGGCAGCAACCTGGTGATTGGCGAAGACAAGGAGTTTCCCTACAACCGCATCCAGATCTTTGTGGCGGTTGTAATAGGTTTTCTTACTGCCATTAGCCAATACCTTAAATACAAGAATACGTCAAAAGCGTATTTCACGAAAAAACTGTTGTGGGCTACTGCTATTTCTTTAGTAGCATCGGTTTCCATCAGTTATTTCGGTCATATTAATTATAACAAATACGGTTATGGCTATCTGGCTGCCATTCACCTGGCCCTGTTTGCTTCGGTGTATGCCGTAATTGCCAATGCAGGGTATATTTTCACCGGTTTGCATGGCAAGTTAAAAGCTGCCGGCGCTTCTGTTGCACACCTCGGTTTTGGATTGCTGATGGTGGGCATTCTTATTTCTTCTAGCAAAAAAGAAATACTGTCGGTAAATACGTTTAACCCGCTCAATTTTGGTCCTGAAAAGCCAAAAGAAGGTTTTGAGAACCTGACCTTGTTCCGCGGCGTAAAAACCGATATGGGTTCTTACTGGGCAACCTATGTAAAAGACTCGGTGAGTGATAAAAAGACGGTGACCTATTTTCAGGTTGATATGGAGCGCAAGGATGGTAAAGACAAATTCACCTTGTACCCCGATTTGATCAAGAATACCAAGGGGCAGGAAGGGATGTCGAACAATCCAGACTCACGGCATTACCTGCATAAAGACATTTTCAGCTATGTGAACCATAGCAGTTCGGTGCAGGAAGGCGCAGATACCGCTCAGTTTAAAAATCATGTGGTAAAAACCGGCGATACGGTCTTTTATTCAGAAGGGTATATGATCCTTGACAGCGTTACTGTAAACCCGCATAACGAAAAATACCAATTTACCAGCAAGGATACGGCCTTAATGGCCAATTTGACGGTTATTACCAAAGACCAGCAAAAGCTGAGCGCCAAACCCGTGTTTTACGTTCGAAACAATGGCGCCCAATACATGCTCGATACCCTGTATTCTGCAGGACTGGCAATTGGCCTTACCCGCATAGCCGATGACAAACACCTGGAAATCAGTGTAAAGGAATCATCGCGCCTGGCGCCGTTCCTGGCATTAAAGGTGCTGCAGTTCCCATTCATTAACCTGGTTTGGTTGGGAACTGTTTTGATGATAATCG
>CBIMFG010000179.1:0-7230 GCA_966243125.1 uncultured Niastella sp. | reverse complement strand
TTTGTGAATGGACCATTGTTCGCCACTTTCCTGTTAGGCATGTTCTGGAAACGCGCTACGGGCCATGGCGCTTTTTGGGGATTGGTGGCCGGTACTGCCGCCGCCGCTGTTACCCACGGCGTTACCATTGCCGAAGGAAAAGGCGGTTGGATAGCGCCGTTGTATACCATTAAAAGCGGTATGGGGCAGGCATTTATTGTTGCCGGTGTTTCGTGGATCTTCAATTTCTTTACCACCATCTTTGTAAGCCTTGCTACCAAACCCAAACCCGATGAACAATTAAAAGGGCTGGTATACTCACTTACCGAAAAACCCAAATACCACCAGCAAAAATGGTATTTGAAGGTGGTGCCATTGGGCTTGTTATTGCTGGCCATCACTATTATCCTGAACATTATTTTCTTCTAATATAACATTGCCGCCATGTTAAAAAAATTAAACGATCTGCAATTTGTCATAGGCCTGTTCTTTACTACTATATCAGTGATCCTGCTGTTGCATGTATTGTTAGGGGATCATGGGGATAGCAACCTGAATATTTATACAGGCACCTGCTTTCTGGTATTCGGGTTAGCTATGATGCTGATAAGGGGGAAGGCAGAGAAATGAAGAATGATGAATGAAAAACAGAAATGAAAAATTGAAAACAAAAGTTAAGAACACAGAACTAAGAACTTAAAACAATGGCTTAATACCTGCTGATCTTATTCTGCTTACAATAAACGCCGCCAATTGTTTTCCCTGTTGTTGTCCGTTTTCGATGGCATCGCGGTAATGAATGCCGCCATACAAGCGGGAGATGGCTGCTTCGGCGGCGGCATGCCGGAAAGAGGCAAAGGTTCGGGCGGGAATTTCAAACATTTCTTCTGAGTTATCAGTAAACATTAATTGATCGCCGAGCAAATACGTGAGTAATTCTGCTGCGGCTGTTGACACTACGCTGTGCCCGCTGGTATATTCAGGGAATGGCGGTGTTTGCAGCAAAGGTTGCCATTTTATGTTGATGTAACGATTGATATAGGTTTCCGGGCGAATGCGGTTCGACCGGTATTTTTCATCCCAGCAACTGATAAAGGCATCCATAATAGTGATGCCGGTGAGCATTTGCACGGTGATGGTCTCAGCAAAATTCAAATTCGCTTTTTGTGCGGCAATGGCGGCAATGTTCATCCAGTGCCCACCCGGACTGATCTTTTTAAATCCGATTGACATATGCCCTGATGTAGCTACTACAAAGGGATTACAAGCCCAAAAAGATGCCATGTTCAATTGCTCAGGCGTTGGTTTTATGGAGACATCGTACACTTCTTTTGCCAGGCGATAAAAATCGCTGGCACTATCCTTACTGAATATAACCGGTGGCAATGGAAGGAATTGGTTACAGGAATCTATTATCAAGGGTCGAATGCTTTTCCAATTGGGTTCTACTGCTTCCATATAGGCAGGCGGAGTTGGATACCAATAGGCATCGCCTTTTACGGGGGTATAACGTAATTGCGCGCTTAGCTTGCCATAGCGGTCGGCTTTGGAATACTCAACTATGCGGGCAGCCAGGTAACCGGCCACTGCAACCGAACTGTTGATGATGGCCCGGGGTATCTTTTCTTTTTGTTGTTGTGCAATGAACCGCTCTTCATCCTCCTGCAATTGGTAACCTGATGGCAATAACAGCCGGCCGGTTTCCATAATACAATAAATGGCTGCGATGCGATAATCGTACTGCTTTGTGGTAATAACGGGGCGTTGGTATTGCTTCAGAAAATTACTCAGGGGAATTACTGAGGGGTCGTGTTGTGAAATGAGCTCATAAGCGCCCAGCATACAATAGGCATAATACCTCGCAGCCGCTGGTGGGTTAAACACATCGTTCATCATTACTTTTGATAAGGAGAACACGGCTGGCTGTAAATAATGGGTAAAGGCCGCATCTTCGTGATGCATGCTTTTTTTAACAACCATAGTTTGGGCGGCTACCTGTTGTAACAGCAGGCACATAATAAAGCCAGTGAGTGATTGGCGCATGCGCATATTACTGTACTTTATAAAATTGCATGGGGCTGTTACATACCCCTGCTATTATATATTTTGCATTATTGGTTTTTAATTCCACAGCAGCTTTTACATCGCCTTTTATGTCGAGCCCCGATTGGGGCTGATTGATGTACTTGAAATTTCCGCTGCCATCACCAGCGAGTAAACAGCCATAACTGGCATCTATGCATCCGATCTTTAACCGGTTATCGGAATGATTGCCCAGCAACAACAGGTCTTTTTTGCCATCGCCATTAAAATCATCGGCAATAATGTTGGTTACTACGGAGAATTGCGCCTGCATGGGCAATTCAACGGGCACCATTTTTCCGTTCCTGTTTAAAAAAACCATGCTGCGGGTTTCTGTTACCCGTAAGCGGTTGGCTTTTTCCAGTTCTTCTTTTGAAAAAATATCGTTGATGGTAACTGTTGAATACGCCGTATAGGTGGTAAATCTTTTACGCATGGGATAGATCTGCTCATTGAGCTCATCGCGGCTTACAAAGGGAAAACTTTCACCCTGGATATAAAAAGTAAAGAAAGGATCAATGGACCCATTGTTATCGAAATCGGCGTAATACAATACACCGGGTTCTTTTTCTGATACGTGTAAACAGGAATTCAACCCCAGGTTGCCGGCAATAATATCGAGGTTCCCATCCTGATCCAGATCAGCGATCTGCAGTGTAAACCAAAAGCCATTAGCTGGCTTATCAAAATACGTACTGGTTTTATCAACAAACCCTTTTGCTGTGTTCATGAACACAGTTACCGGCATAAACTCACCACATAACACCAGGTCTTTCCGGCCGTCTTTATCCAGGTCGGCCCATTGTGCATCAGTAACCATTCCAATGTTTGAAAAAGGAAGTGAGGCTGGTGTAAACTGACCCTTGCCATCGTTTACCAATAAAAAAGAAGTAGGCGCCAACGGATAGCGGCCCGGAATTACCCTGCCACCTACAAACAGGTCTATATCACCATCGCCATCAAAATCACAAGGCCGTACACACGATTTGCTATTGGCAGCTACACTGGGCATTCCACCGGTGGCCGATTTAAATTGCCCATGGCCATCATTTAGGTACAATTCATCCTGCAATGCCCCCGAGCCGGGTTCATATAACCCATATCCGCCTTTGGCAATGTACAGGTCCTGGTCGCCATCGCCATCCACATCAACAAACGCTGCTGCTGAAATAGTGGAAGTATTCTCATCGCCGAGATAACAATTGGGCATTTCATAGAAGCCTCCCTTTGCATTTTGTACATAGATGCGCCCCGGTTTGTTTTTATCACCACTTACAAACAGATCTTCGAGCCCGTCTTTATTCACATCGCCCTTTGCTATTACCGGACCACATTTTGAATACATGAACAACATCAGCAACTGGCGTTTAAAATCATTTTCACTGGCATCGGTATGGGTATAGGTAAATAATTTATCAGCGGGCGCAAAGATGGTTTTACCTGCATAAATAGGCTCATCCTCAATAACAGGCTGAGGTTGATCATAGTTGATAGTAAGCTGCTGGTTGGCGGTTATGTTGGTTAGCAATTGTACTGTATGATTGGGCCAAACGATCTTTATAGAGTCAATGGTGTTCGTGCTGTCGATCCCAAAATGCAGGCGGGTGGTTACGCACGACAAATACCCCCGCGTGGGGTTCAACTCTTGATATTGCATGCCATGACGATCATACACATATACTTTGGCGCCTATGGCAAACCAGTTTGGCTTTTTGTAATGAAGGATAAGGGAAAGATAGCCGGCCTTCAAACGCTCTCTCACAGTATTCCTGTACACAAACGCATTTTCATTAATGTTATTGATCACCAAATCAAGATCACCATCGTTATCCAGATCCGCATATACCGCTCCTGACGACACAGCCGGCTTATCCATTCCCCATGGTTGTTGCTGATTGGAGAAAGTACAATTATGATTGTTCCGGAAAATATAATTTACAACTGATGTAGAGGGCATGGCCCGAATAAGGTCCATCAACAAAACCGGTTCGCGGTCCATTGCCTTTTTTACTTTGTAATCGCCCCAATACCGCAGAAAGTCTTTGTTGGTATAGTCGCGAAAATAGCCGTTGGTTATAAACAGGTCTTTATAGCCATCGTTGTCATAATCGGCCAGCAGGGGGCACCAGCTCCAGTCGGTGTTGGAAATGCCAGCCAGTTGACCGATCTCTGAAAATGAGGCCTCCCCCCGGCCCCCTGCTCCTGAGGAGGGGGAGTTAACTATACCATTATTCAGCTGCAGCATATTGCGCATATACTGTGGATTTAAGCCCTGGTTCACCATTAAGGCAAAGGATTCATAGTTCTCCTGCAGCTGTAATAATTTCTGCCGCCGGTTGTCTTCGGGCAACATATCCAACGTTATGATATCGGGCAGGGCATCGTTGTTAAAATCGGCAATATCAACCCCCATAGAAAATTGCGACAGGTAGCGCAGGCTTTTATCTGCTTTATTGGTAAACGTGCCATTACCATTGTTGATGTACATATAATCGGGCTCGTTGTAATCGTTGGTTACATATACATCCTGCCAGCCGTCTTTATTAATATCGGCTATGGCAATGCCCAATCCAAACGTTAAAGGATTTTGCCTGAGGCCTGCTTTTTTGGAAACATCTAAAAAATGGTTGTTCTTATTTTCGTATAGTTTGTTACCGGCCAGTTCATCTACTTCATCGCGATACCGCGCCAGTTCCATGTTATCTATTTTCTTTACGCTGTGGTTTAGCAAAAAAAGATCGAGATCGCCATCATTGTCATAATCAAAAAAAGCAGCCTGGGTGCTGAAGCTTTTATCATCTACGCCATACGCAGCAGCTTCTTCTTTAAAGGTACCATTGCCCTGGTTGATAAATAACTGATTCCTGCGCATCTCATCTGTAACCTTGCCGGAATAACAAACATAAATATCCAGCCAGCCATCGCCATTTACATCGGCCATGGTAACACCGGTCTTCCAGCCGCCGGGTCTTCCTGATAATTCCTTACACGCTTCTTTGGTAATATCCTTGAATTGCAGATTACCGGTATTCTGAAACAATTTGTTCTCACCCATATTCGATACCAGAAAAACATCTTCCAACCCATCGTTATTGAGATCGCCCACAGCCACCCCACCACCATTATAAAAATATTCATAGGCCAACACGTTCAAATTTTCACTTTCATTAATGTGGTTCTCGAATTTGATGTTGGTTTGTTTGGGAGTAAGCAGCTCGAATAAAGGCGCCTGTGACTTAGCAGGCACAGTGGTTGTTAAAACAAATAATATAGTAACGATGAATATTCGCATTAGATGGAGTATTTAGTATAAAGTTTAAAGTATAAGGTTTAAGGTTTAAGGTAATTACCGCGCCCCGGAATGACCGATTAAGTTCTGCCAGCCTAGTCGGAGGCCACCTTAAACCTTATACCTTCAACTTATTTGTCCCACCACACACGTGATACCCAGTCATCTCCCCCACTTAAACTGCCTACACCAATCCTGTAATTGGCCGGGTTAGCAGTTGATTCCGTTGTTGGGTACAACTGTCGCCGGGGAACCTGGCTTTTTGAAAAGTTACCTGCATATACAATGGGCGACAAAACAGGATAGCCCGATCTTTTCCAGTTGTTCCAGGCTTCTACAAAATTCATAAGAATGCCGGTGGTGGCCCAGTATTGTTCATTGATCATTTTCAACGAAGCAGTAAGGGAACTTACATTTAGCGGATGGGCCGCGGCATAAGCATCGGCAGTTGCCGGGCTAATTACGGCCGTGGGGCCAAACGGCGCCAACGCCTGCAAAGCGGCAGAAACGCCATTTGCGTAATGCATGGCAGCGGTGGTAGCGCCCACATTCCAGCCTCTGGCTTTTGCTTCGGCCAGCAGCAGTTCCGATTCGGCATAGGTTAAGACCCATTGCGGACTGTTCAAATTTGTATAAATGGCAGCACGTGGCCGGCTGTATAAACCAATTGGCGTAAAGTTGCCGCCAGTACCGGTTCCACCAGGATAACCAGTAGAATTTTTGATATCGGTTGCACCGCCGTTGAGGTCCCAGCCATTGGGCTCACCCATTTGTTTGGCATAGGTATTATCACCTGTTAAAATAAGCGGGTCGCTGTTGGCTTTTAATCCGGTGTCGGGTATTTCAGCAATAACAGATACCCGGGGATCATTGGTAGCTTTCAAATAATCAATGAGGGTTTTGCTCCAACGTACCGAATAAAAATCGGCCGGTGTTTGCAAGGCCCGCGAGTTTTCGCTGCGATAGCCATTGGTATTATCACCTTTTATCCAGGCGTCTTCTGAAACAGATGACAAGGTTCCACCTGCAGCGGCTTTCTCGGCATACTTTTGCGCAGTGGCGGGATCTACTTTTACCAAACGCATGGCCAGGCGCAGCATCAATGAATTACCAAACTTTTTCCATTTGGCCACATCGCCTGCGTAAGGGAACAGATCAGCTACCGGTTTTGCTTTTGCAGAATCAAAATTTAGCATGGCCGTATCCAGGTCATTAAACATGGCATTGTATACATCCTGCTGTTTGTCGTACACGGGTGTGGTTATATTATCTGCAGCCTGTAAAGCCTGTGAGTAAGGAACATCGCCATAGATGTCGGTAATGTACTGCATGCATAATACTTTCATTATCCTGGCGGCGCTTACCACGTTTACCTTAGCAGCATTGGCCCCATAATTCTTTATGATCTCCTGGGCCAGTCTGGCGCCTTTATAGCCTAGGTCCCAGCCACGGCCTGCATAGTCATTGGTATTACCCGATGCTACGTATTTATCCATATTGCTATAATAAACGGCCGCGCCCGAAGAGGTGGAAGAGAAGATCTGCACCCAGCCACTCTGGAACAGGATGGATCCATTGTAACCTGTTATTCCATTTATATAATTGTATTGACTGCCCGATAAAAAATAATCGGAATTAAAGTTGGAAGGCGGGGTTTGGGTAGGGTCAGTATTTATGTCTTCAAAATCTTTGGCACAACCCGTTACCAGCATCGCTACCCCTAAACTTATATATAGAAGTAATTGTTTCATCGTAAACGTTTTTACTTTTTAAATTTCAGATTCAGGTTAACACCATACGTGCGGGTGGATGGCAAACTGGTACCTTCAATACCAATGAAATTAATCGTGTTGCCAAATTGCGATTCGGGATCTATATTA
>CBIMFG010000178.1:0-7233 GCA_966243125.1 uncultured Niastella sp. | reverse complement strand
CAAAAACAGCTACAAGCTTCAAGCCGTCGAAGAACATAGAACTAAGAACTCGGAACTTGGAACTCGGAACGCTGAACCTGGAACCTGAAACTTGGAACTCGGAACTTTTATCGTAACAACACAGCAGTCCCCTTTCTTATAACAACTTTACCGGTGTAGTCAGTTCCCTTGGCCATCCACACATAGGTGCCGGGATCCTGCCGTTTGCCGCCAATAGTGCCATCCCACCCTGCTTCGGAGGAATAACTTCTGTATACCATTTGTCCCCAGCGGTTGAATACGCAAAAATAATCGAGCGTGGCAATTCCAACAGGTATTGGCCGCAGTACGTTGTTGCGGCTGCTACCCGGTATAAATGCATTCGGCACAAAAATATCAGGCAGGGTTTTAAACACTTTTATGTTGATGGTATCCAGGTCGTAACATCCTTCGGCAGTATAGGCCCTTAACTGGTAACTGAAATTATCGTCCAGTATAGCAATAGGATTGGCAATATCGTTCCGGTTAAGGTGCAACGGTAGCTGCCATTCATAAAAATCAGCCCCTTTACCATTTAGTTGCAAGGGTTGCCCCACCACAATAGATGTATCACGGCCGGCAAAAGCAATGATCTCGTTTTTCACATTCACCACTACGGTATCGCGGCCGGGTTTGGGGCAACCCAACGTGTCATACACACTAAGCACATACGAAGTTGTTCTTAAAGGCCAGGCCAACGTGTTCAAATTATTAGGATCGCTCAAGGCACTAACGGGGCTCCAAAGAAAACGATACCCCACCATGCTGGCATGTATGCTGGCCGTATCTTCATAACAAATAAGCGTATCGGCGCCCGCCCTGGCTATGGGGTATGGAATGGTATGCAGGATAACATCATCGGCCGTAAAACATTTACCAATATGCGCCACCACATGATAAGTGGTGGTTGAGGTTGGCCGCACCAGCGGCTGCCTTACATTGGGATTATCAAAATAGCTGGGAATATCTGAGGTCCATTCAAATTTCAACCCATCGGTTTGCGGGTTCAATTGAACAGTATCGGTAAGGCAAATGGTGCTGTCAACACCAGCATCCAATGTTACAAAATCAACCACCCGCACCCGAACATTACCGGTATTAATACATCCGTTTTCGTTTAAGGTTACGGTATAAGTAGTGGTGGTCTTTGGCCACACTAAAGGGTTGGGCGTATTTTCATAAAGCATATTATACAAGGGCAACCAGGAGAATACGCCGTTGCCGCCCGCCATCAATGGTAATGTATCAATGCTGCAGATCAGGGTATCGGTAAAAGGCAGATAAATAGGCGGTTTATCGCGCACATCGGCAATATTGGTAATAGTGGCCACACAACCTTTGTCACTTTCTACGGTAAGTGTGGCTGTTTTTTGCCCAATGGTATTGTACTTCCAGCTAGGGTTTTGCACGCTTGACACATCAGTAACTGTAGTTTCATCACCAAAATCCCAGGTCCATTTGGCCGGGCGCCCATATGTTGAAGTAGTTTGATCAATAAATTGCAACGGCAACAGCACACAATTACCCTGCACCCTAAATGAGGGGAAAAAACCGGGATATACTTTTGCCATTGTAACAGTTTCATCTTCGCACTGCCCGGCCAGCACCACTTTTAATTTAACGGGGTAGGTACCGGTATCGGCATATTGATGCTGTACCCGGCCTTCCAAATCGGTAGTAGTTACTGGAGGCGAACCGTCGCCAAAATCCCAGGTGTATACTGAGCCCGTTGGGTTCACCTGCTCGTTTTTAAAAGTTACCATAAAGTCGTCGCAAAAAGAATAATTGGGATTCAACAGTGCTTCCAGCGGAATACAATCCGACACCTTTACATGCACGTCCTTACGATGAATATTGATCAACCGGCCCCGGCGGTATTCATAGGCACAAACCGTTATCACATACTGGCCGGTAGTTGACGGTGCAATACCACTGATAATACCCGTTTTCGAATTGATAATTACCTGTCCGCCTAATGGAGCATTTCCATTATATGGTGATCTATAATTCAACGATGTATAAGGCGGCGATGTGGCTACTGTAGGACTGGGCGAACCAGATGAGGCGCCTAAAAATCCACTGCAGAAAGTATAATCAAGAGAATCGGTACCATCGGGCTCCGTTGCGGCAAAACTCAACGTAAAATTACTGCCACGGCAAATAGCAGTAGCATCATTGGGCAAAAACCGGGGACTGGAATTTATGTAGGCATCCGGCAAAACATTGGTGCCGGGAATTTCGCACATATAGGTAGCGCCCACTGAATTACTGGGCGGCTGCAGGTTTATGATATTATTAATGCGGCAACAGCGTTGATAGGAAATGGTGTATCCATCGGCATTTATGGGCAATGTAACAACGGTTGAAAACGAGCGCACCCGGTAACATACATCTGTTGGTGGATTGCTGATACAGGGATTTGAATTGGGATCGAACCGAAGGAACACATCGTTGGTGTAGGGCGCTGTAACCAAACTGCTGCGCATGCTGTTTGACTTATCAAATATGGTTAGCCTGATCTCTGTATCAAGCTGCCCGCTGCTGGTAGCATTACAATCTATATATAACTTTAAAGTAACACGGTATTGAGAAGTAGTGGCATCTTCGCCCGGGCCCAGATACTCATAAAACATTTCCCCACCCTTTATATGCTCGGCAAAAAGGGACTGGATTGTTCCAAAAAACAATAACAAAGCTATCGCCAGGGATTTTCTCATTAGGCTGGGCTACAACACTGTTTACGTTATACAAATTGGCCATGCATCAAAAACTCTTCTACAAAAACGTTACTTAATTCAGGTTCTTCCCACATTCCCATATGGCCGGATTGTTCAAGTGTATGAATATATGACAATCCAGGCATATAACACTGTTGCAATACCTGCTCATATGGCACTGTATTATCCAGTTTACCCATAATGAACAATACAGGGCGGGAAAAGTTTTTGAGCACATTGGTTCTATCAGGGCGCACCATCATGGCCTGGTAATAATTTACGAGCGATTGGCCAACAAAGTTGGTGTAGCGTGCTATTATTTTATTCACCAGTTCGGGCTGGTGTTGCTTTGTTACATCCGAAAAAAGATTGGGAGAAGATTGTTCCAAAAATTTGGCAGCACCATATTGCTGTATAAACTCGATGCCACGGCGGCGGGCTGTCTTTTTTTCTTCACTATCGGCATAGGCAGTGGAATGAAACAAGCCAAATGACTGCAGGCGGTCAGCGTATTTTTCAGCAAATGCAAGCGTAATGTACCCGCCCATGCTATGCCCTATCATACTGGCTGTTTTAATATTTTCCTGGTCCATGATCTGGCGAATACATTCGGCAAAATATTCCATTGACCAGGTAGCCTCATTAATGGGCGATCGGCCACTGCCAGGCAAATCGGGGATGATCAGTTGAAACCTGCTTTTTAAATATTCTGCCTGATGTTCCCAAACAGTGCCATCTTCAGCAAAACCATGTATCAACACAACAGGTTGTCCCTGCCCTTCTACCCGATAAAATACTGGTTTATCATTGAGAAGAATATTGTTTTCAGTTGCCATGGCCTGAAGATACTACAATTCAATATTTATCGTCTTTGAGCTTTGGAAAATGTTTACCGTGTTCGTAGTAACTCGTTTCTTCACCGGTAGATTTCCACGAAAATAACTCCTGAATAACACAATGCCCAACAGCGGCAATACGGCAACATTTATTTGTTGTGGAATAAAGAACCAGCAGAGCGTAAATAATGCGGTAAGTACAAATACAATCCTGAAATATTGTTGCAACCATTTTCTTTTTAAATACACAACAAAAGCAACAATGAAGTGCGTAGGCAATGCCCACAGCACATTAAAGTTATTGCGGCAAACTGTATCAACCCGTATAACCCATAAGGTTACGGTCAATAAACCAAAGATGCCAATGCAAAGAAAAAAGAGGCTGTCGAATATGTTCAGGAATCGCTGCGCCCATTTGTTGGTGCTGAATGATAACAGCCCTGTAATAACAAACAGCATGGAAAATAAAAACATCGGTGTAACCCAATTCACAGCTGGTGGTACAGGCGAAGCAGCAACAACAGTTTGTGTGCTCGCTACCAAGGGATGATTGTCAGCAGTGGCATTGTCGAGCCCCTTCATCAGGTAATCGGGTAAAAACATCGACTGGTCGTTGGTAACCCGGTCATCGAGGTTACTGCCCAAACACAGGTCAATGCCAAACTTGCTCCAGCTTTGGTTACTTTTATCGAGGTAGGAATGGATCAGGTTGCGATAGGTAGGTCTTTTTTCGGGTAATATATTTTTGAAAACTACTGAAGCCCCGGTTTGATGTTCAATCATATCACGGGCGCGGGTAGTACAGTTATCGGTGTGAAAATAATAATTGTAATACCGGTTTTGTTCCAGCGCGTTTTCCCGAAGAGCGGCATACATTTTTTGTTTCTGATCGCCGGTCAAGAATAGTTCCTGTTCTATAACGCCGCGGTGTTCATATTGGTATTCCTGTAAAAACTCCTGGTAGCTATAGTTGCTAAGGGCATACAGCATAATACCCTTGGTAAACTTTGCATAAAAGTTAGGATCGCGGTCATCGAAAGTTCCGAAGTTATAAGCCATATCCACGCCGCGGGTGCTGTCGGTAACCCGCAAAGCTGTATGCCCAAAGGTTGAATACAATTCCACACCCGGGCTGCAGGTAAGCAGGCTGATGCGCAAATGACTTGTATCGGGTTGGGCTATAGTTTTTAGGCAGCAAAACGTGAAAACAAACAGCAATAATCTACAGAACTTCATCAGGATGAATTTAAAAAGTTACAGGTTACAAGTTTCAAGTTACAGGTTTTACCTGCCTTCCCTGGAACATGTAACCTGCAACCCGGAACAAAAAACTATCTTCTACTATAGTTCGGTGCTTCTCTAGTAATTTCAATATCGTGCGCGTGGCTTTCTTTCATACCGGCATTGGTAATGCGAACAAATTGCGCCTGTTGTAAGGCTTTGATGTCTTTTGCACCGCAATAACCCATCCCTGATCTCAGTCCGCCAACATATTGATAAACGATCTCGCTCAAACTTCCTTTAAATGCTACCCGGCCTTCAATGCCTTCGGGTACATATTTCTTAATATCGGCTTCCACATCCTGAAAGTAGCGGTCGCCACTGCCCTGGCTCATAGCGCCCAGTGACCCCATACCCCGGTATTGTTTGAATTTTCTTCCTTCATATATAATGGTCTCGCCAGGACTTTCCTCGGTTCCGGCAAAAATGCTTCCCATCATTACCAGGTTGGCGCCGGCAGCCAGTGCTTTTACCATATCGCCGGTATAACGGATACCACCATCTGCAATTAATGGAATGCCCATTTTATGTAGTACTGACGCCGCTTCCATAATAGCCGTAATTTGCGGTACACCTGCGCCGGCAACTATACGGGTTGTACAAATAGAGCCGGGGCCAATACCTACTTTTACCGCATCTGCGCCAGCTTCAGCCAATGCTTTTGCGCCTGCTGCAGTTCCCACATTACCTGAAATAACCTGCAGTTTTTTAAAATTTTTCTTCAGCGTTTTCAGTGCATCTATCACCCCTTTACTATGACCGTGTGCACTATCCAAACACACTACGTCTACACCTATTTGTTGTAGTGCAGCAGCCCGGTCAAGCAAATCGCGGGTAATACCCAGCGCTGCGCCCACCAGCAACCGACCGTAAGAGTCTTTTACTGCATTGGGAAAGTCCTGAACCTGCAGAATGTCGCGATAGGTGATCAGTCCAAACAAGGTACCGTCTTTTTTAACAATCGGTAACTTTTCAATTTTATATTGCTGTAAAATCTTTTCCGCTTTTTTAAGTGTAGTGCCTTCGGGCGCGGTAACCAGGTTTTCGTGGGTCATTACCTCGCTAACAACGCGTTTGCTATCAGTTTGAAAACGCAGGTCGCGATTGGTTAAAATACCAACCAGCTTTTTATTTTTATCAACGATGGGAATACCACCAATGCGGTTTTCTTTCATTAACCGTTGGGCATCACCAATGGTGGCTTCTTCATGCAGGGTTATAGGGTCTAGAATAAGGCCGCTTTCACTTCTTTTTACTTTCCGCGCCTGCGCAACCTGCTGTTCAATACTCATATTCTTATGCAGAATACCCAAACCGCCTTCGCGGGCCAGGGCAATTGCCAGATTGGCCTCCGTTACCGTATCCATAGCGGCCGATAACATGGGAACATTTAATTGAATGCTTTTGGTAAGCCAGGTACGAACCTCTACCTCTCGGGGTAGCACTTGTGAATAAGCGGGAACCAGTAAAACGTCGTCAAACGTTAAACCTTCACCAAAAAACTTACTTGACTGGGGGGATTTTTTCTGTGGAGCACTATTTCTTGTTGCCATGTGCAAAGATAGGATGGCTATCCAATATACTCCAAAAGAAATTTTAATGATCTCTTTTCACTTTTTATGATAAAATAATTAGTAATTTAGCACTAAACTTATTAGTCTATGTCAACGGCCGGTAAAAATCTGAAGTATCTGCGCAAATTACGCGGATGGACCCAGGAAGAATTTGCCACCAAATTACAGATCAAACGCTCCCTGTTGGGCGCTTATGAAGAAGAGCGGGCAGAACCCCGTATCGATGTGCTGGAACTGGTTGGTGAACTATTCAAACTCACGCTGGATGAGTTGTTGCTGAAAGACCTGGCAGATAGCAAAGGCAATTACCTGGCTAAACGACGCGCACAGAAATTAAGCGCCGGCACTAATGAAATACAATTTGTACCGGTAAAAGCAGCCGCGGGTTACCTGGCAGGTTATGCCGATCCGGAATTTATTGATGAACTCAACACCTTCACACTCCCCATGCTGGCGCCGGGCCAATACCGCGCGTTTGAAATAGTGGGTGACTCCATGTTGCCAACCCCCAGTGGATCCATCATCGTGGGCGAAAAGGTAGAAGACATCAACGACGTAAAGAACAGCTTCACCTATATAGTTGTATCGCGCAACGAAGGCATTGTGTACAAAAGAATGATGAAGAACAATCGCACCAAGAACAAGTACACCCTTGTGAGCGACAATCCCTCCTACCAGCCTTATCAGGTAAATGGCGAAGACATCATTGAAGTATGGAAAGCTACTATGATCATTGGAAAGGCCAATGCACAACCGCACTGGAATGTAAACCAACTGGCCAATGTAGTAAATACATTACAGGAGCAG
>CBIMFG010000177.1:0-7244 GCA_966243125.1 uncultured Niastella sp. | reverse complement strand
TGATCCATCGGCGCATGTGTGGGCCGATGGCCGGTTGTATGTTTATCCCTCGCATGATATTGACCCGGCCCGCGGTTGCGACCTTATGGACAGGTACCACGTATATTCAACCGACGATATGGTGAACTGGCGCGATGAGGGCGAAATTCTCAGGGCCAGCCAGGTGGAATGGGGCCGCAAAGAAGGCGGCTTTATGTGGGCGCCCGATTGTGCCTATAAGAATGGAACGTATTACTATTATTTTCCACACCCCAGCGAAACAAAATGGGACCAGTCCTGGAAGATCGGCATTGCTACCAGTAAAAAACCGGCCAGCGATTTTACCTCTGCCGGTTACATCAAAGGCATCGACAGCAGCTCCATGATTGACCCGTGTGTATATATTGATACCGATGGACAAGCCTATTTTTATTATGGCGGCGGCAGCAGGTGTTTGGGCGGAAAACTGAAAGACAATATGGTTGAAATAGATGGCGCCTTACAAAAAATGGAAGGACTGGTTGACTTTCACGAAGCTACCTGGGTTTTTAAAAGAAACGGCATTTATTACCTTACCTATGCCGATAACCACAGCCGCGAAAATCAGTTGCGTTATGCTACCAGCAACAGCCCGTTGGGCCCGTGGAAATACCAGGGCGTATTCCTGGGGTCTACCGATTGCGATACCAACCACGGTTCAGTGGTGGAATACAAAGGTAAATGGTACATCTTTTATCACAACCAGAACATCTCTAATACCGGTCATGGTAATTTACGGTCTATCTGTGTAGATTATGTGAACTTCAACGACGATGGCACCATAAAACTGGTTGAACAAACCAAAACCGGTCCGGCGGCGATAAAAGCGTCAAAACCGAATACGAAAAAAGCGACCCGCTATGAAGCGGAAAAAGCAGAAGTAAGCGGTGGTGCTACTGTTAATGGAAATTATGTAACCAATTTAAAAGACGCAGCTTCATCTATCACTTTCCAAAACATCAATGGTGGCAAAAAAGGCGGCCGGGCTATGTTAACCATTGTACATGCCAATGCGGCGTATGGCAGAATGAAATTACTGGTAAATGGTACTGATTTTTCTTTTCTGAATGCCATTGCCACCGGCGATGCTACTGCCTTCACCGGTAAAACAGTATTTACGGTAAAGCTGAATGCCGGGAACAATATTATTAAGTTAGAAGGGGGAGGAAAGGATAATGTGAATATTGATTATATAACGGTTACACCAATAGATTAGTTACCAGTTGCCGGTTACCGGTTACCAGGCTACCGATAACTTGGAACCTGAAACCTGGAACTTGGAACCTGGAACTCTACTGATTCGCTATTTCATTAAACGTTTTCCCTGGCTTTTCGCCATATGAATGCTCATATTCTTTTTCAAACTTCTGGAACGTTTCCAATGCAAGGCCGTATCTGCCCTGAGCAATCAGGGCCTTGCATTTGTATTCCAGCGCAGTTTCGTTCAACTGATCAAACTGAAATACGGCATTGGCTATTCTTATAATACTGCTGCTGTCGGTAACCGTATGGGTGTTAAAGTTGGTGAGTAACCAGTCAATAGCCAGGCTCGATACTTCGGATTTAATATCATCCAGCCAGGAATAATTTACTTCATTCAGGAAGGAGCCTCTTTCCAGTATTTTCAACAGGGTTTGTTTTTCAGCCGGCGTGCATACTGGTTTCCTTACAAGCGTATTGAAGGTGCCATAGTCGATGTAGATGGCATTTTCTTCCGCCACCAACTGTATTTTCCCATTTACTTTCTCTATATGACAGGCGCCAATGCTTTCCAGTATTGGTTTTAGCTTGGCTATGTTTACGGAGTAATTGTTCTTCGCATCTTTCTGTTGTTTATCGCGCCACAGTATTTCGAACAGTTTTTCCTGCGGAATGCCTTTGCCGGTGCGGATGGTATGGGTTACTATCAGGATCAGCAATTCTTTCAGCAGGGGCGTAAGCTGGGTAGTAATATCGTGGGTGGTATTGTCATACACCTCAAAATTACCAAACAGGTAAATGGCCGAAGCGCTTATCACTGGTTCCAATTGGGGGATCTCAACCGCGGCTACTTCCGGTTGCGGAACGGCAGGCACTATTGCAGGTGTTGGCGGCGTTGCCGCTTTTTTTCTTTGTACAATAACCCACGCGCCAGCACCTAATAATAACAAAGCAGCTATTAATAAAAACGGTTTCCAGTGTAAGGAAGTAGTTGGTTCAGCTATGGTAGTAGCTGAGCCCGGTGGAAAATCGAGGGCGTATACTTTTATTTCACTCCGGTTATTGGCTGTGTATAAAGAAACCGCCACCAGCTTTTTGCTGCTTTTGCAATAGTACAGATCTGCATAGGATGCAATGTCGTAATAGGAGTAGGGGATGGAGTCACCCAGCAGGGTATACGCAGGGGCATTGAGCGTACCCTGTATCAGCTGCAAAGCTGCATTGAACCGGTCGGTTGGGTACACCAGGGCATACCAGGTATTGGCAGGTGCATCTACCACCATTTGATTGGCAAAACAAAATTGCCGGGCCGGTTCGGGCAACTGAAATAATTTATGAAATGATTTGTTGTGAACATCAAACAACATGAAATCATACGTGAAGTGCGGATTAATGCTTTGATCGCCGGTGGTACTGCCATAACCACCCACTAAATAAGCGGTGTCGCCTGTTTCATTAGTGCCTGCAGATGCCATATAGCGTGGCATAAAGAAATCGCCGGTTGTTTTTACGGGTTCCCATTGCTGACTGTTCAAATGATAACACTGCACCTGGTTCTTGTATTGCAATTGACCATATCCGCCCATAATATATAAACAGGTATCCCAGGCCGAAAAGAATTTGTTCGCCTGCCAGTAAACGGTCAGGTCTTTAAAGTTAAAATTGCTGTTCCATCTTCTGCCACCTGAATCATAGCGGCTCACCTGTTTGCTGTCGATGTAGAAATTGTATAAAGAATCAGTGAGTGAAATATAGATAGACTGGTTGCCGGGTGGTATACTGTCTCTTTTGGTGTTGAAACCAATGGCCTGCACGGCCATATTGGTAATGTTCAGTGAATACAGGGAGTCGGCGGCAACCATGTACAGTACTTCGCGTTTTTTGTCGAAAGCCACACTGGCCGTTGCTTTGGTATTGATGGAATATACGTTTTCCCATTTCTGGTGGCGGGGTTTTATCCAAACCGCGTTCTTCACCACCGCTTTCAAATGTGTTTTTGTGTCTTCAGCAGTTACGCCATTTGATTCAGATAAAGGAAAAACATGCAGTAGCTTTCCATCATTCGCAATGTGAATATCTTTAATACATGCCGGCGGAATATCGGTGGTTTGAAAACCTTCATAGCTGTTGCTGCCAAAGTACAGGCGGTAATCGCTTTCGGGTTTAATAGTCAGCGGGCCTTCGCCGGTAGTGGTGTTAATACTGAAAAACAGTTTCTTTTTAACCGTATTGATCCGAAGCGCAAAGCGGTTCCAGCCATTTAATAACAGTGCTGTATCAATGGCCAGGGTGCCGGCCACCTGTTCGCCGTTCACAAAATTAAAACTACCCGAACGCTGGTTGTAAACGATGTCAATATGCTGGTTGCTGGCAGTGATGAGGCGCATTACATAACCGAAATAGATGATCTTGTGGGGCTGGAACATCAGATCGAAGGAAATCTCGGTTTCGGCGGCCAGCCGCAAGGGGCCATTGGCGGTTATATCAAGCGAGGTCCGTTTTTCGGGAATCACTTCATGACTGGAAAATTGTAATCCATAGGGCTGCGCAAACGCATGCAATCCACCTATCAGCAATAGCAAAGCAAAAGCCAGTTTCAGCATGAGCAAATAAAAAGAAAAAATTCTAATTATGTACAGGCAAAACTGGCTTCTTAATGTCTTAATTCCGCAGGGGCATTTTAGGCTCCAGGGGTTTTTCTTTCCGCAATCGTTTGGCAGCTTCGCCCGTTAGCCATAAATAGGTATCTGAAGGCTGCCCGTCCAGCCCGGCAAAACTGGTTTGCGTGCTTACCGGCGGTTTATCAGTCACCTTAAAAATGGCCGTTCCCTCGTTTACTTCATCAAACATAGCCACATATAACATTTCGGCGCCAGCCGTTAGGGTGGTATAGATCTGCTGCCAGTAAAAACGGCCACCCTGGCGGGGAATGGAACCCACAGGTTTTACATCATCAGGAAACTCATGCTTGCTCAGGTTATGCCAGGTAAAACCGGGGTAAATACAAGGAACATACGTAATGTTGTTGTTCCGGCACCAGGTAATATCCGCAATGGTATTATCGCGTAACCGGTCCATATCGTTGTGCAGCAGCGGCGAATACCGTTGTACCGTCCAGGGCAGCACCAGGTCGGCCTGTCGAATGATCGTATGCAGGTAATTATCATGCACACAATCGGCATCAAGCGTGCGCCAGGCGGTAGGTACGCCCAGCATGATGCTGCAATGCCCATACACAGGATCGTTCCTGAAAAAATCGAGCAGTCTTTCCAGTCCAATGTTCCGGAGGTCATAGGGCCTGTCGGGAAAGCCAATACCCCAGATCACTACTAAAGGTTTCCCATTAAACTGCACATAAGTTTTGGCGCCCGGCTGGTTGGTTACCCGCAAACTGTCCACCAGGTATTTCCAGTCTTCAATAATGGCCGAGCAATCTTCGCCTTGCCTGCCCAGTCCACTTAAGTCGTACATAATGGCAATCGCCCTCTTTTTGTCGGAGGCAGCTTTAAAGGCATTGGCTAGAATGGTGGAAGAGACTTTGTCGCGGTGTTTGGCATTGCCGAAAAAGCGTTGCATAAAAACACCGTCCACGCCATAGTCCTGCATCCATTTAAAGTGCAGATCAATGGCGCTTTTGTCGTACGAGCTAAAAAAGCGGGCGGTTTCCCCATTGGCCAGCTTCCACGGCGTGGGGTAGGTTTTTTCATACTCGGTAACATCGGGCCACATATCTATGCCGCAGCGTTTTTCATCGCCATAGGCAAAATTTTTGGCGCCACTGCCATCACCGGCGGCCCTGAACCAACCCTGGTAACCGGCCATCACCAAACCTTTGTAACTGGGATATAAACTCTGTGTGCTGTGTTTTAACTGGCTCCAGCTGCTGCCGGGCACAAACAATACAAATAGCAAAAGGAAGAGGGGAAAACTGATACATCTCATTTTTTCATATTTAAGCTCTTGCAAGTAAAGGTTGGCCGCTTAAAAAAGCGCTTAATTAATAATTAATTGAATTTTTATTCCCCCTTTTTAGGGGGTTAGGGGGTTTATTAATGGGTTTGTTAGTAGATTTTTAGGGCATGGGAGCTTAATTGCCGGTATAACTAATTGCTTGTTGTATGAAAATTATCTGTAAGCTCCTGCTTGCCTGCCTGTTTCCTGTGGCGGTGCTGGCACAGCAGAAAACTATCACAGGAAGAGTAACCCAGGTGCAAACAAAAGAACCTTTGTCCGGCGTAACCATTGCGGTCGTCGGTGATTCCAGCATCTCGGTTATGACAGACCAAAATGGACAGTACTCCATCACTGTTCCTGCCTCCGCCCTCCGGCTTTCTTTTTCCCATGTTACCATGAATGCCATCACCATCCCGATCAATGGCCGTGGCACTATTAACTTAAGCATGGAAGAAAACAGCCGCAACCTCGATAACGTAATTGTGGTAGGGTATGGAACGCAAAAGAAAACCACCCTCACCGGTTCCGTTTCCATGTTAAAAAGCAGCGAACTGGTAGTTACCAAAAACGAGAACGTGCAAAACATGCTGACCGGAAAAATTCCCGGCTTGCGCATGATCCAACGCACGGCCGAACCGGGTGGCTATGAGAACAGCTTCGACATTCGCGGGTATGGCGCGGCACCGCTGGTGGTTATTGATGGCGTACCGCGTGGTGGGTTTGAAAAACTGGACCCCAATGAAATTGAAAGTGTATCGGTGTTGAAAGATGCCTCAGCCGCCATTTATGGTAACCGTGCAGCCAACGGCGTTATTCTCATCACTACCAAAAAAGGCAGCGCCCGCAATGGCCGGTTCGATATTACGTATTCCTTCAACCAGGCCTGGCAAACTTTTCTTGGCATGCCCGATGGGGTAGGACCGGTTGATTATATGATGCTGACGAATGAAAAAATGAAACGCGATTTTGCGAACAACTTCATCAGCAACCAGCCACCCGCTTATTCCTACAGCGATATTAAACCCTGGATGGATGGCACGTATGCCGGGGCCGACTGGATAGGCGCCGCGTTTAACACCACATCCCCACAAGTGCAGCACAACCTGAATATAACAGGGGGCACCGATAAAGTGAACATGTTCTTTAACGTGGGATATATGAAACAAAGCGGTTTGCTGAAATCGGGCGACCTCGATTACAGCCGCTGGAACATGCGCTCAAACATAAACGTAAAGATCAGCGACCGCATTCGCGCACAGGCATTGATAAGCGGACATATGGATGAAAAGAACCAGCCTTACCAGGACCTGTGGACCATTTTCAAATATACCTGGAACCAGATCCCTATTAACCAGATCTACGCCAATAACAACCCGCAATACCTGAACGTAATGCCCGATAATGCCAACCCCGTTGCCATTACCGATGCCGATAAAGTAGGCTTTAGAAAAAGAACGCAGAAAAACCTGCAGGGCCAGGTAAACCTGGAATATGATATCCCCGGCGTAAAAGGCCTGCGGGCAAGAGGCATGTTCAACTATGGCCTGAATGTAGACGACAATAGCGACTACAAAAAATCATACAACCTGTACACTTACGATGCCACCTCCAACGAATACAAGGTGTCGAATGTAAATGGGCCCAGCAATCTTACACGTACCTATGGCACCAGTTTTCAAACCCTGAGCCAGTTGTCGTTACAGTATAACCGCTCGTTCAACAGTATCCACAACGTAACAGCCATGGCTTTGCTGGAAGAGAACCATTCAAAGAACGATAACATATATGCAGCGCGCAATGTGCTGTTGCCGGTCGATTACCTGTTTGGCGCCGAGTCGGTTGACCAGATTGGGAATACATCGCCCGGTGGTGTAACCGAAGTTGCCATGCGCTCCTGGGTGGGCCGCGCCACGTATGATTATAAAGGAAAATACCTGGCCGAAGCAACCTTCCGCTACGATGGTACCAATAAATACAAACCCGGTAGTGGCCAGTGGGGCTTTTTCCCCGCCTTCCTTGCCGGCTGGCTCGGCAGTATCGCCGACGGCGACACGGGGGCGATCGAGCGACTG
>CBIMFG010000176.1:0-7248 GCA_966243125.1 uncultured Niastella sp. | reverse complement strand
GCCCGTTGAATCATAAATGTGAATAAAGATAGAATCTGTATTCGCACTGGTTATCTTCAACTGGAATGTAGTAGTTGAAGGGTTAGGCGTACCAACAACAGTTAATATTCCCAGGTCTTGTTGTTTTACACCCAGCACAGTTACCGTAACGGTATCGGTGTCAGTAGCACCTTTATCGTCGGTTACAGTGAGCCTGAATACATAAGTACCGGCAACCATGTTATTAAGGATAGTAGTAGAAGCAGATGGCGTTAATAAAGTGAAGGTGGTAGGTCCACTTATTTTCACCCATTTGTAAGCTACTATCTTACCATCTGAATCAAATGACTTCGACCCATCCAATGTAATGCCATTGCTTGGCAGCTGCACCGTAACATCCTGACCGGCATTAGCAACCGGAGGCTGATTACCTGGTGATACTACTGCATCGTTTACAACAACTGTTACCGTATTGCTGGCTGTAGCATTGCTATTATCAGTTACTGTTAAGCGGAAGGTATAAGTACCAACTACCAGGTTGTTAACTGTTGTATTTACCAAACTTGGCGTCACTATCAGGGCTGTAGATGGTCCGCCCACTTGCGTCCAAAGGTATTTTGTAATAGAGCCATCAGGGTCTTTTGAAGCAGAACCACTCAGGTTGGCACTGTTTATTGGCAGTGTAATAACCTGACTTTGTCCTGCATCGGCAATAGGCGCCTGGTTGGCTGGTGTGGTAGCATTAGTTACCATTACGTTCACATCGTCATAAGCAGAATCCCCTTTGTCGTCGTATACTGTTAAGCGGAATACATAGGTACCGGCAACCAAACCATTCACCATGGTTGCAGCAGAGTTGCCATCGGCAAAACTGATGTTAGAAGGCCCGGTTAATTTTGACCACACATATTTTACAATAGTGCCGTCCTGATCTTTAGATGCACCACCATTCAGTTGTGCGCTGGTGGTAGGTAAGGTGATATTAATATCGCTACCCGCATTGGCTACCGGCGCCAGGTTAGCGGCGGTCACCGTTATAGTTACATCGTCGGATGCTGAAGCGCCTTTATCATCAGTTACTGTTAAGCGGAAAACATATACCCCTACCCCTAAACCTGTTACGGTTGTTGATGCCGCTGCAGGATTGGTAATGTTGTATTGTGAAGGACCACCCACTTTTGCCCATGCATAGGTTGTGATAGTGCCATCCGGATCTTTTGAAGCGGCGCCATCCAGGCTTGCAAAGTTGTTGTTGGATGATACCATGGATTTATCAGTACCGGCATTGGCAACAGGTCCCTGATTGGTATTGGGCGGCGGAGGTTGCGTACCAATCGGATCAGAGAAAAGCTGATCCATAGGAACATACTCTTTTTTTGTACTGGCGCTTGACCAGTATAAACCCATTCCTTTTTTGTTATCTGTATTAAAATGCTCCAGTTTGATATCATACTTTTGGCCTGCTACCAGGTTAATGGCGGTAGAATTCAACTGACCAGGATACATTTCTTTCCAGCTATCGATGATCAGTTTACCATCAACCCACAAACGTACACCACCACCGGTTTCTGCCGTGAAGGTATAAGCTTCGGTAAATTGCGCCATTATCTTTCCCGACCAGCGCACAGAAAAAGTATTGCTGGTTATTTTATAGTGTACACCCAATTGTTCCCAATCGAGAAAGCTTACGTTGTGATCGGTTCTTGTAAATACCAGTTTTGATAAGGCGGCGTCGGAGAAATACTCACCTTTCAAACCTGTTCCATCGCCCCAGATAGAGGCTGCAAACGGAGCAATGTTTGTTTTACCTGTTTTTGAAAGCAGGTAAGGCGTTCCGCTAATTGGCTGCACCCTGATGTTTTCAGCAGAACCAGCGAGCGAACTCAACAGATAATCCACCGCACTTGCCAGCAAAGAAAGCGCGCCACCTGCAACTCCTTCTGTGGTACATTGTATAACATCCAGGTCTTTTGTTGCCACTGGCGAGGCATTCATTATACCAGCTTTTTTGTGGCCGGTAATAGTACAATTTCTGATGAACACGGGTCTTTCGCCATCCAGCGGACCTTCGTCCAGCACAACAGCGTAATCAAGCCCAGCTGCATTGATCACCATGTTCTGGAATTTCAACGCATTACTGTTACCCGATGAAGCTTTAATTGTTATTAAACTATTGTAAACAAAACCACCGGTGTATAAGTAAGTATTGGTATAAGCACCGTGATAAATGCCCATGCCACAGTTATACACAATAGAATCGCGTACAATGTGGTTCTTGAGGTTGTTTTGCCATGATACCAAACCTGCATGGCAGTTATGGGCCATATTATTTTTGAATTCCCACACACTTTCAATCAAACCTTCCATCCAGTAATAAGCGCCTCCAGCTCTAAAGTCGCCGGTTGTGCCTATTGTTACGTTGTTGTTACAAACGTTGTCATCGCCAGGTCCCAATAAGAACCCGCTGGATGCAAATGTGGGCGCATCTTCAGAATCTATATCAAGGGCTTCGTGTATGAATTTGCTGATGGCAACTATATTACCATCCCACACACAACCATGTGTAAAGTCCAACACATCCCACCAGAAGGCGATCTCCATTGTATTATAAGCAACGTTGCCCTTCATGGTTATACCATTCGACATGTGGGGCACATAACAGTGACTACCAGTGTCACGAATAACACAACCTTCTACATTGGTGCCTACGCTGCCGTCGTCGCAGTGGTGAAAGTGAATGCCATATCTTCCCATCACAAATTCAGCGGTTGAATCGCCACCGCGGTTTTTGCGGGGACCAATATACCGGATCTGGATGTTCGAAATTGTTTGTGGTACAGATGAACGAATGAAAATGTGTGTTCTGCCGGTTGCAGTTCCTTCAATGCGCACATTTCTTGTAAGGTTAATTACTTCTGCAGTCCACAGGTTGTTGATCTTTGGATGCGCACGCAGTACACCTGCGCTTAAGGTAATTGTTGAACCCGAAATACTTCTGATAGTACGCTCATCAAAGCCACTTAGATATGCGCTGCCTACAGCAGGTGCCTCGGTGGGCGCAATAGAAATTTCATCTTCAGCCTGCCAGCCTGTTGGTGCGCTGCCTAAACTAACTGAAGTGTCGCCTGAAAAAATGTTGCCTGCAGCACGTACAAACGCAGTTTTGGTAGTTCCAACCAAATCCAATACGCCAGATCCCATCACCCATAAGCCAACATCTGTAGCCATCACATCCATACCACCACCAACGAACAAGCTCTCGTTGATATTAATAAATTGTAGCTTTTGAATTACATTGGCAGAAGAGGGACGCATCGTTAATTTTCCTTCTACAACTACATTACCTGAAGTTTGCAACGTTCTATTATTGTTGCTATCAAATTGTAATGTGGCTCCGCTGCTTACACCTACACCTGCATAACTTGCCGTGGTTAAATCGTAAATAACTGTATGCCCTGATGAAATGAGTGGGTTATCTGAAGGCCCGGGTAACTTACCACCCCATGTGCCCGGATCAGACCAATTGCCTGATTTTACTGTGGAGATAGAACCTTCCAGTGCGAATGTTTGCCGAGGCGCGCACTTGACTATGTTGGCACGGATTTCTTGCTTCTTCGCCCCCAATTGGGTGGCAATAGCTACTCCGGTAGCAGTCAAAGAAGCGTCACGGAGGAACTTCCTTCGAGTAGTGTTGTGATTCATAGGGATATTTTTACGTTTTTCTTAAAGAGTAATTTCACGACTAGCTCAACAAACATGATGCCCAAAAAACTGTTCGCTAAAAGATTCATAAAAAAATAGACTTAAGTCAAATACATTTCCTGAATTCAAATATGAAATGAATTGCCCGCTATTTTAAAATGCTCATCTTCATAGAACTCGCCACCATGCTGGTATTTATTATAAACTGCACACAATAAAAAAAAGTATGGGTAAAATCTTTAGATTTCAAAATGCAGTATTGCTTGGTATGTATACCGTGTAAACATACTATTCCATTATGGACTTCTTACTACTTTTCAATAAGCACTAGTACTTAGTTAAATGTGGAAAACAGCTGACTCAGAGTAAACTAAGAAATTAAGAAACAAAAAGGAATTGTACGATGAATGGAGAAAAACGTGCAGGTGATGTGAAATGGTGAGAAACAAAAAAGCCAGTTCCATTAAATTTTAATTTAATGAGAACTGGCAGACATATATACTACAAAGAAGAAGAAAACGTAATCAAACGCTCGTTGCTATTAATTGTAATAAAAACAATTCACAGAACGATGTAATTATTTCATCATGCTTTCAAAACGGTTGAAGATCTTAATAAAGCCCCGCACCGCTACTTTGAATTTCCAAAACGGAAATAAGCCACTTACATGAATACGGCTGATACAATATTTATTCTGAATGGGCAGCTTATCTACCCAGTTGCTTACGCGGAATGCCAGGCGGATATCATTTTGCTGTAGCAGCTCAAAAGTAGCCTGGCGCTTATTTTCGTTCGTTTGGTTGTACGCGCCAAAAGTATACGCATGGCAGGGCTGAACGGGTATGCCCAATTCCTGCAACCTGTTTTTTGTTTTTCTAAGGTCGGTTTCTATTTCGGGCAGGCTTAGTTTTGAATAGCTCTGGTGGCTGAAGGTGTGCAACCCAAACTCTACGAAGTCTTTGCTCATTTCCACCGCCTCATGCGCAAACATAAACTCGCCCATGGGGTTGGGGTTCTGGTGCTTATTGTCGGGCGATTGAATAAAACCGCCTACCAGAAAAATGTTCGCCTTGATATTATATTCTTTCAGCAGCGGGTATAAAGCCGTGTAATTGTCGCGGTAGCCATCGTCGAGCGTTATCATGACCGGTTTGGCCGGCAAGGGCTTTTTTTGTTCAATATAAGCCAGTACATCGCTGATGAAGAGCGTGGTATAGCCCTTTTTGTTCAGGTAGCTGAAATGCTTGCGCAGCTCGGTTGTGTTCACGGTAAGAAAGTCAAAGTCTTTACCATCGCTTATTTTATGGTAGTTCAAAACCGGCAACCCGCCAAATGCTGAGCCCATCTTAATAATATATACCGCCGCAATTACTATTACTATAGCTATTATTATATATACCACCATTATTTAGTTGTCATTTAACCGGGTTATTTACATATCCTTCCACCGCATTCTCTTTGGGTATTATTTCAAGCGCCCGGTTGCTTAATACCAAACTATTGGCGGGAATATCTGAATTAATATAGGAATTGGGAGCAATCAGCACATTGTCGCCTATTTTAATATTGCCTACCAGTACCGATCCGGTGCCTATCCACACATTATTTCCAATAACCGGGTTGCCTTTCATTTTACCGCGGTTGGTTTGGCCAATAGTAACCCCATGTTCCAGGTTACAGTTATCGCCTATTATAGCTTTGCCGTTCACTACTATCATTCCAAAATGGCCCAGGTACAGCCCCTTCCCTATTTTGGTGCTGATGGGGATCTGAAAGCCATATTTGTATTTATACCGCTGATACAGCCATCGGTAAAAGAAACCAGGGATTGAATACTTCTTATGGCTGGCGCACTTTCTTAAAACAAAGGAGTACCGGAAGCCGGGTACTGAAAGACCTTTAAAAAATGTTTTTCTGTCGTTTCGGCCAAAGTAGCGATAAAGGTCTGACCTGATCAACTCGTCCATTACCTCGTATTTTCAAATTATAAATCGGGATACGTTTACTTCATGATGCGTTCAAATCGCTGTACAATTCTGATAAATCCTATGGTAGCCATTCTGAACTTAAACATGTCATAGGCGCCATTCATATGCAGGCGGTTCAACAATAACGGGTTCATATTCTTCATGGGCATTCTATTCAGGCGGTCGCCCACTTTAAAGGCATAACGCACGCCGTATTTTGTGAGAATGCCGAACATGGCTTTCTGTTTTACGGGATCATCTTTCATATAGGCCGCAAATGGGTAGGCAAAAACCGGCTGATAGGGGATACCCAGCGTATCGAGCCGTTGTTTGCTCTGGCGCATGTCTTCATCAATTTTTTCCAGCGTCATATGGTGGTAGCTCTCATGATACATGGTGTGCAGGCCATATTGTACGCGTTGGCTGCAAAGCTCTTTGGCTTCTTCTACCAGCATAAACTCGCCTTCTGCGCGCGGGCCCAGGTTATCGGGGGTTTGCACAAAACCGGCTACAATGAAGATGTTGGCCTTGCAGTTAAATTCTTTTAATAAGGGATACAGATCGGTATAATTATCCCTGAAACCATCGTCGAGCGTGATCATAAGCGGGTTGGGCGGCAGCGGCGTGCCTTTCTCAATGTAAGCGATCATGTCGCTGAGAAAGATGGTATTGTAACCCTTTTTTGTAATGTACTCAAGGTGCTGGCGCATGCTCGAAGTGGCAACGGTTAAAAAGTCGGGCTTCTTTGTACTGCTGATCTTGTGATAAACCAGTACAGGCAGTCCTTTATAAAAAGGGCCTGCATATAAGTACATAAGAATAAAGAGTATAACCAGGATTGCTACCGGTATTATTAGATATACCATGAAACTGGAATATTGATGATTAATAATGTTTAAATCAGGCTTTCCGGCTAAAGAAAGATACCCTTTTTGCCGATGAAAAAAAAGCCCGGCAGCTATATAAATTATTGCTGACGGTGCCTCAAAGGAATGTTAAGCAGGTTAGAAAAATGAACAGGCAACAACCATTTTAATACATTGTTTTTCGGGTTCCATCAATATATTATGGCTGCTGCCTGTCTTCATGGTTGGTGTTTCAATCGGCGGCCGTTGCTGTATAGGCCTTATTAAGTTGTAGATCGAGTTTTTCGTATTGAGAATTCTTGCTCTTGAATTCTGGTACCAGTTCTTTCATCTTCTTAACAATTCCATAGTTATCTTCCAGGCGACCCATGCTGATCAATTCTTCAATATCTCTTACAACTTTATGTGAGCAAGGTATTACTTTGGCGATCTTGATCTTCTCGTGGTGCGTTGGTAATGTTTTCTCTGCTTCATTCAACAATTCCTCATACAACTTTTCGCCGGGTCGCAAACCACTATATACGATCTTGATATCCTCATCAGGCGTTAAACCAGCCAGGCGGATCATCTTCAATGCCAGGTCAACGATCTTCACTGGTTTACCCATATCAAACACAAATATTTCAGAACCTTTCACCATAATGGATGCTTCCATTACCAATTGTACTGCTTCGGGAATGGTCATGAATTAGCGGGTAATTTAAGTGTGTGTTACAGTAACTGTTCCACACTGT
>CBIMFG010000175.1:0-7255 GCA_966243125.1 uncultured Niastella sp. | reverse complement strand
ATACTATAAGATAATATGCCAATCTTCTTCATAAGATCATAGTCCAATAGCCGGCTAAAAAAAGATTGTTCTTTCAGGTTAAGAATTATTACAAATGCTATTATAATACCGAAAACTGGTTCAGAAATAGTGTAAACATACCAGGGAAATGCCGGGATTATAAGAAGACATCCTATTATGAAAAGCAGTAGCGAGCTTAAACCAGTCGCCTTTTCATAAATAAACTGAATAAATTTATTTTGAGTTAAGAATAAAACTGAAAAAAGAGAACCAATCGGGATCAATACGGCTGATGCTCCGAAAAGCCTCCAGATCAGGCTTAATATTAAATGAAAGGATCGTGGAAAATGAAAGAAGTTGGTGTCTAGTTTATTAGTATACACAAATGACAGAACTGGTAAAATAATAACCCAACACGTAATTAAAATTTTGTAATTTCTCAAACTAAGCCAGGTAATTAAAAAAGGGAATATTAAATAAAACTGCTCCTCTATTCCCAGGCTCCAGAAATGCGCTGTATACCAATCAGTGACAGGTCCAATCATTATATTTTTTACAAAAAAAAAGCTTTTTAAAAAAGATAGTTTTGTAATATTCAAATTATAAATTGCATTCAAACAAATCAGCACTATTAAATACAGATAGGCTACCGGCAAAATCCTGAAACCTCTTCGTATATAAAACCCCTTAAGACTAATATTGCCATATTTTAACCGTTCTTTTAGCAGCAATGTGGTGATCAAAAAGCCACTGATCACAAAAAAAGTAAACACGCCAATAGCGCCAATATTTCTAATGTCTATCTGAAAAGCTGATAAAGTATGGAAAATGATTACTATTAAAATAGATACTGCTCTAAGGCCATCAAGCCCCCGGAAATTAGTTTTTTGGATTTCATTTGGCAGGGTGATCTTTAAGTCTTCCATTAATTTGCAAGGAGGTTAAATAAAGCAAATGTATGCAATGTTTCAATTGCCCCAAAATGAATACGAGGTGTAAAACTAATCAACCCTTTAGAATAACAGGGCAATGACATCATATCTATACACTTGAATTGATGTTTTAAAAACAGCTTAACTTTTCGCGTGTGTGCTCCCTTTATACTCACCTTGCAGCGGTTGTATGAACAGGTAATTTCATGTCAGGTTAGGTATGCCCTAAAACAAAAAACCCGTACAAAATCAGTATTTTATACGGGTATTAAAACTTTCGTTACTACAATCTGAACTTAGAGAGTGGTCTCGTCCAGAATCGAACTGGAATATCAAGTTCCGGAGACTTGCGTACTATCCATTGTACTACGAGACCAAGATTTTTGTTTTCAAGAACTTTGGCCTTTACAGGCCCGAAAGGGCGGCAAATCTACTATAAAATTGCCAAATCTCCGAAAGGTTGATAATTAATACAATAATTACGGGAAAAAACGCGCATAAGAACCAGCACCAGCGTCGGGCTTACGCATGGGCGATTTTGAATATCTGACTAAGCTCTTACTATTGTTTTTTAAACTTACTGGGCTTGTGCTGCTCCTTTTCGGTAGTTACATGATGCAGGGTTTCATACAGCAATCCTGATGGGCCGGCCTGTAACTGCATTACACAGCCATAACTGATCTTAAAAGCGCCAAATGAATCAACCAGGGGCGTATTCGTAATGTGCGACAGAATGCTTCTGATAACGCCGCCATGTGTAACAATGGCTACGGGGTGAGGGCCTTCGGCGATGCGGGTAAAACATTGCGTTACCCGGCTATGCATTTGAATATAACTTTCGCCGCCGGGAATAGCTACGTTCACAAAATCTTTCATCCAGGGATCAATCACATCTGGGGGAATAGCATCCCAATGCACGCCTTCCCATTCGCCGCAAGCCAGTTCCATCAGGTCAGGCTCCAGGTTAATAGGGTGAGCAGGAAATAAATAGCTGGCCAGTTTATGGCAACGTATAAGCGGACTGCTATACACATGCACAATGCCCGCCGGCAGGGCTTGTTGTATTTGAGCGGCCTCTGCTTCAAAAGAAGCTGTTACGTCAATATCCAGTTGACCATAACAGAGGCCTTTCTCTATAAGTGGAGTGGTATGTCGTATAAGGTAAATCATAGAACGTAGCGCCAAATAATGATCATGCCTAAATAAAAACCCAGCTCACTTACCTGCTGAATAGCACCGAGGCAATCGCCCGTATAACCACCGATCCATTTCTTAAAATACCTGGCCAGGCTGAATGCAATATACACCACAGGTATAATAGTCAGTAAAAATTGCCAGGGCATAAATACAAAAGGGATCAATGCGGTAATAATGGGCACCAGCAAAGCCGGGAACGTTGGCTTTTGAGCCGCTGTGGGTTTCGATTTACTGGTATCGGGATCGGTCACATATTCATAGTAACGCATTACCAGCACAGGCATTAACCGGCTTAATGAATGGGCCGCGAACAACGTCAATAAAAAGTAACGGTAATTGTAAAAGATATTTATGGAAGGCGTCTGTAGGTCTGGAGTGAACTTGGGCAGCTCTTTTAATAATAAGAATTTGCAGAACAGGATAGCCATCATGCCTATTACCCCATACGAACCCAGCCGGCTGTCTTTCATGATCAGCAGGATCTTTTCTTTCGTCCAGCCACCACCAAAGGCATCGCACACATCGGCAAACCCATCTTCATGAAAGGCACCGGTAGTTAAAATACCGGCGATAATAGAAGCTACTATTGCAATATCTTCACTGATGTATTTATTGAAAATAAGAAAGGGCAGGGCGCTCAGACCTGCAACCAGCCAGCCGATCAAAGGAAAATAGCGCACTGATTTTTCCAGATAATCGGGCGAATGATCGGTAAAACGCGGTACGGGTAACCGCGTCAAGAACATCATGGCCGTAAAAAATATGCGGAGTTCTTTTTTCATTGGTTCATTAGTTATCCTTATTGCTTACGCCGGCGCTTTCAAAGCTGGCCATTTCATTCAGAAAGTTAACAGCCGCCTGAATCATAGGTATGGCCAACGCGGCGCCTGTGCCTTCGCCTAACCGCATAGATAAATGCAGCAAAGGTGTAACGCCCAGGTGTCGTAATATTTTTTCATGACCTGCTTCCTGACTGGTATGTGCAAAAATGCAATGAGTGATTACGCTGGAAATTTCATTGGCTATCAGCATGGCGGCAGTTGAAATAAAACCATCTACCAATACGATCATATTTTGTTGAACGGCCTCCAGATATGCACCGGCCATCATGGCAATCTCAAAACCACCTACCCGTGATAACAGCTCAAGGGGTTGTTGCCCCAACGTGCTTAATGCATGTTTTGTGTATACCTGTTGCAGTGTGTCGATCTTTTTTTGCAGCTGATCGTCGTTTAAGCCTGCGCCTCTGCCGGTAAATTCAACAACCGGCAAACCGGTTATGGCGCTCATGATTAGGGTGGCTGAAGAAGTATTGCCAATGCCCATTTCGCCAAAGCCTATGCAATTGCAACCATCGGCAGCTAACTGGCGTACGATGGATCGTCCTTTTTCAATGGCCTGTTCCGCTTCTGCAAGGGTCATAGCAGGCTCGTTCAAATAATTCTTTGTTCCATAACCTGTCTTGGCATTGATGATAGCAGTTTGATCAGGGGCGAAATCATAATTCACGCCCGCATCAACCACCTTCAGGGTTAGTTGATTTTGCCGGCAGAATACATTGATGGCCGCGCCGCCCTGCGCAAAGTTCAGCACCATTTGCGCCGTTACTTCCTGCGGATAGGCATTCACCAACCCGGTTTTTGCAATACCATGATCACCTGCAAACACAACAATGTGTGGATGCTGAACAACCGGTTTTGTTGTTTGCTGTATCAACCCTATTTGCAGGGCGATTTCCTCCAACCGGCCTAATGCGCCCAGGGGTTTGGTTTTATAATCTATAATGTGTTGAAGTTGTTGTTGCAGATCTTTTTTCATTGCTTATGCAGATAATAAATCACAAAAGTAGAATCCATATTCTGAAGGCTGGTCCATAGGGTTACAGGTGTCAGATGCTTGTGCAGGCGCCTGGTAAGTACGGTACACCATCTCCCCCTTGGTAAACGGTATGGGATTTTTAAAGATTGGTCCGTCAAAAACGAAAGAATGATATTCGCCATTCTCACCACATACATCCACGTTAGCAGGCAGGTCGCGTACAAATGATTCATCAATGATGCGGCCACAAAAACTTTGATCAAGAAATTTGGTATTCACACATACAATGATGGCCTTAAAGCCCAACTGTAGAAATTCGTGCATCAGTTGGGTGGTAGATATTTTCCATAAGGGAAACACACATTGAATATCAACCGTTGCCAGTTTTTCTTCCCGGTACTTTTTCAGGTCTTCCAGAAAGATATCGCCAAATACGGCATTATGGTACCCGTTGTTTTTTAAGGCGGTTACTTTGGTCATCATCGCCTGTTCATATTCCTGCATGCCTGGTTGTTCGGGCAGTTCAATGGTATGCAGGGGCAAACCAATAGCCGCTGCCTGTGCTTCCAGTAACGAACGCCGAACGCCGTGCATACTTACCCGGTCATGCGCTGCATTCACACTGGTGAGCAAACAATCAACCTGGTATCTTTTGTCCTGTTGTATGTAATGTAAACAGAGCGATGAATCTTTTCCACCACTCCAGTTCATATATGATTTTAAAGCTGCGTTCACAGAAAGCTACTATTAGTTTTAAAATGAAAACATAGGGAACCCACTCACCATTGACCACTCACGATTTGATTTCCATCGGTATCCCGCTCACCATAAACACCACCTTATTCGCCCTTTGGGCAATGTATTGGTTCATCCAGCCTTGCAAATCGGTGAATTTTCTGCCTATCTCGGTTTCGGCATGCATGCCCATACCCAGTTCATTGCTGATGATGATATAAGTAGTGTTAGCGGTATCCAGCTGGTCAATTTCCAACTTGCCCTGTTGCAGGCTGGCGTCTATATCATATTTGGTATCAGTAAAAAAATTGGTGAGCCATAACGTAACACAATCCATTACCACCACCTTACCCGATAAGGGCAATCCGCTGATGTTCTTTTCTTCTTCGATGCTTGTCCAGCGTTCGTCTCTTTCGGCCTGGTGTCGTTGTATGCGTTTTTCAAAATCATCGTCCCAATGACGGGCAGTGGCTACGTATACAGGGTTATTGCTCAATTGAAGGGCCAGTTGCTGAGCATAGCGGCTCTTGCCACTTCTCGCTCCACCGGTTACAAATATAATTTCTCCCTCTCTATTGGAGGGGGCCGGGGGGAGGCTATCGGGTGTTGCCATTAATAAAATATTTTTCCTTGAAAAGCGTGTACTTCTGTTTTAATTCGAGCATGCAATTGCGGCAAAGGCAATCGGTGTATTTGCCTTCTATAAATGCTTTTTCATCGGTAGTGAAGGAGATACCAAAACACTGGCAATGCGTTACATCGCCCACTTTACATTCAAAAGGGGCCTGGCAACGCGGACAGGTTTTTTGTTCATGCTTACACATGTGCCGGTGTTAGTTGATGAAGCGGTTGGTATTTATGCTGCAGGTGTGCAGGTACTTTAAACAGGGTGGGGTGAAACAGGGCCGACAGCAATTCAATACCATCTGTTAAAGTACTGGCGCTGGGTTGGGTAAACAGGTCATAATCGGCCATAAATACGGCGTTGTTACGCACCGCTGTAAGCTGATCCCATTCTTTCTTTTCAGTGAGTAAATGAATTTCTTCTCCGGTTCTGCCAATAGTAAAACCGCAGGGTGCTATCACCAGTACTTCAGGGTCGTATTTCACGATCTTTTCCCACATGGTAACAATGCTATCGCCACCGGGGTTCGAGAGCATATCTATACCACCGGCATAAGCTATCTGGTAAGGGATCCAGTGACCACAATTGTAAATGGGCGCCAGCCATTCCATTACCATTACTCTTTTAGGCGGTGCTTTATGTAAACGCAAACCATCAATGATGGCGTCAATTCTTTTTTGTAATGCAGCCAGGTACGTATAGGCCGATTCTTCGCTACCCATAGCAGTAGCTATGGTAACAGCGGTATTAAAAACATCGTGCAGGGTATTGGGCGTAAGGGGTATTAACTGTGGTTGTTTTTCCAGCTTGGCTACTGCGGCTGCGGTGCAGGCAGTATCTATCTGGCACACCTCACAAACATCCTGCGTAAAAATAACATCGGGCGAAATGGCCTTTAACACTGCTTCATCTACATAATACAGGCTTTTACCCTGAGCTTTGGAGGCTGAAAATATCTTATCAATCTCCGTGCTGCTGTAGTTATTGCCTTCCAGTACACAGCGTACTACCTTTTGTTTTTCATCCAACGCCTCGTGCGGGCACTCAAACGTAATGCCCTGTAACAGGTGTTGTAAACCCATATCGTAAATCATTTTTGTAGCGGCAGGAAGAAAAGAAGAAGCGATCATGGAAATGAAGAATTAGAAATGAAAAATGAGGAATGAAGAAGTATAAGGTTTAAGGTATAAAGTTTAAGGTTTAAGGTCTAATATTCGGAATGCCTGAATAATTTCAGCGATCTCAAAATTCAGACCTTAAACCTTATACTTTAAACTTTCACCCGTTAGTGCGCTGGTTGTAATGAAGTATACCGTCTTTGCAACCACTCAAACGCGCCAAACAGAATGCCACTATAGATTGCGGTTCCAGCCAGGAAACGCCATTCGTAAGGGATGGCAGATATCAGGCGGGCGTAATACACGGCAAAGGAGAATTTCTCGTTAACCAGACAGCCGCCAATATCACTTACCAGCCAGTGAATGAGGGTTGAAACAATAACGGCAATAACTATATTTTTGATGGTAATATCACGAATGATCAGCTTACCGGCAATGGTCATCAGGGCAAAAGCACCATACGTCCAGTACCAGCCTGTATACAATAACCCAACACGGTAAGGTGCGTAAACGGTAAAAGCCAATACCAGGTCGCTGATAAACAACGTCAGTAATGGAAATGCAAACGGTTTTACATTACCCGTAAAATATGCGCCGCCAAATAAAGCCATAGCGCCAATGGGGGTGAACACGGTAAGCGGACCATAACCATTAATGGCAAATAAACGCATGGCTGCTGTTACCAATATCATGATGAACAGGATGGCGTTCCGTGGATTGATCTTCAAAACTGACATAAACGTGTTGTTTTTATAATTATGTTTTACAGTTCAGGATGAACTTACGGGAAGCGCCCTAAAAGGAAATGAAATGGTCTTATGCAGTAAATA
>CBIMFG010000174.1:0-7270 GCA_966243125.1 uncultured Niastella sp. | reverse complement strand
AGCATGACCTCAGGCTCGCCCAACTCGCAAACCTACTTCTCCACCTCCCTGATGAAAGACAACGGCTGGACGGTTGGCGACAACGTAAGCCGGTATACGGCAAAGTTCCGCAACAATTTTAGAATGAACGACCGGCTCAGAGGAGAAGTAATGGTAAATGGCTCCGTACGCGACCAGCGTACACCCGGTACCCTTAACCGCACCCCTGATGCCGATAACGGTACCATTACCCGGGCGTTTGATATTAACCCCTACTCCTATGCGCTGAACACCAGCCGGCTTATGACACCTTACGATGCCAATGGCAAGCGCGAATATTTTGTAAGGAATTATGCACCCTTCAATATTTTAAACGAACTGGAAACCAACTACATTCAACTGAAGGCCCTCGACCTGCAGGTACAAATGGGCCTTAAATACAAGATAATTCCCCAACTGGAATATTCTGTAGATGGCTCCTACCGCTACGTAAACAATACCCGGCAGCATTATGTAAAAGAAGGCAGCAACATGGTGGAATCTTTCCGTGCCGATTACGACGCTACCATTGCGGCCAATAATATTAACCTGTATAACGATCCCGACGATCCTAACTCCCTGCCACAAGTGGTATTACCTGATGGCGGTTTCTTTAATACCACCTTCGATAACTTGCGGAGTGTATACTTTCGCCAGAACCTTGAATACAACAACACCTTCCGCAATAAACACCTGGTGAACTTTTTCGGGTCTATGGAATTGCGCAACACCGAACGCCAGAACTCCGACTACCAGGGCATCGGTTATCAATATGAGAACGGCGGACTGGTAAATCCCAATTACCGCTTCTTCAAAAAAATGATCGAAGGCAATGATCCTTATTTCGCCATGTCGTATGGGAAAGACCGGTTTGCCGCCTTTATGGGCCGGGCCGCTTATTCCTACGATGAAAAGTACAGCGTGAATGTAACCGGTCGTTACGATGGCAGTAATAAAATGGGCAAATCAACCACCGCCCGCTGGTTGCCCACCTGGAACGTCTCGGGCGCCTGGCACCTTGATAAAGAAAAATTCTTTACTGGTAAACTCACTACTATAATCTCCGGCGCAACCTTACGTGGCACCTATGGCATGACGGCCAGCATTGGCGATGCGCATAACGCCGCTGCGCTTTACTATAACAGCATTACTACCCGCTCGTATGATACCGAAAAAGAAACGGGCATTTACATCAATAGCCTGGAGAACAGAGAGCTTACCTGGGAAAAAATGAAGGAGCTGAACATTGGGACCGATCTGTTACTGTTCAATAAGATTGACCTTACTATGGATTGGTACAATCGTAGATCTTTTGATTTGATTGGACCTATTTATACTTCCGGCATTGGCGGACAGTATGTAAAAACCGCCAACTATGCGGACCTGGCCGCCCACGGTTTTGAATTCACTATTGGCGGCAGCCCCATCAAACTTCCCAACAATAGGTTTAGCTGGAGAACGCAATTGAATTTCAGCTACAATAAAAATAAGATCACCAACCTGCTGGTAAACCCCACCGTTTGGTCGAACGCACAACCCGAAGGCGGCATGCGCGTAGGCAATGCACAACGCGGCTTGTATGCCGTTCCTTTCGCCGGCCTCGACCACAACTATGGTTACCCGTTGTGTATTGATCAGGATGGTAAAACTTCCGCCAGCTATATTCGTTTGCAGGAAGATAAAGATTACCTGGTTTATTACGGCCCTACAGATCCTACCCTCACCGGTGGGTTCTTTAACAATTTTTCCTGGAAAGGATTTTCGCTTTCTGCACTCATAACTTATTCTGCCGGCAACTATGTGCGGCCGCAATTGGGCTTTGCCGCGTCCTATTCCGACATGTACACATTGAGCAACCGGTTAAACGATCGTTGGCTGATGCCGGGCGATGAACAACGCACCAACATCCCGTCTTTATTAGGCGTGTATCATGTAAACAACAGCGTGGTAAACAGCGACGGCACGGTTATAAACGGACAGTACCCTTACAATGCTTATAACTACAGCACACAAGCAGTAGCAAAGGGAGATTTTATTCGCCTGAAAAGAGTGTCGCTCGATTATGAGCTGCCGGCCAAATGGCTGAAAGCTATAAAAATGCGGAATGCGCATTTGTCGCTGGTAGGTAATAACCTGGCCCTGTTGTATTCAGATAAGAACTTATACGGCGCCGATCCTGAGTTTATTAACAGTGGCGGTGTAGCAATGCCTATTCCTAAACAATATACTCTTGCAATAAAGTTAGGTTTTTGAGAATGAAGTGGCAGGCTGCAAGCTTCAGGCTGTAAGCTGCAAGCCAAATACAGCCTAAAGGCTAAAGCCAAACGCCGTCGCGGCAACGCAGAACAAAGAACTCTGAACTTGGAACTTGGAACTCAGAACTCGGAACCTGGAACCTGGAACTCAGAACTTGAAACTTAGAACCAATGAAGAAACTAATTATATATACTTCTCTCCTGTTAACATTGGGTAGTTGTAAAAAATACCTGAACGAAAACCCTGATAACAGGACCGACATAAATACCATTGACAGAGTAGCGAAACTGTTGGTGACGGCTTATCCCGACCGAACCTATCTGTTTAATGAAACGGCTTCTGATAATGCGGAAGACCGCACCACCGTATCATCCAAAGAAGCGCAGCCTTTTACCGATCTGTATTTCTGGGGCGATCCGGAAGGGACCGGCGATTGTACGCCGGCCGAATACTGGCTGGCCTGTTACAAAGCCATTGCTTCGGCCAACCATGCCCTTGAAGCCATTGCGCAAAACGATTTCGGTGATAAGGTGCTGCCCTATAAAGGCGAAGCGCTGATAGCGCGGGCCTATGCGCACCATATGCTGGCCATGCATTTTGCCAACCCCTATGTACCCGGCAGCGCCAATGAAAGCATGGGCATTCCTTATGTTGACAAACCTGAAAATGTGGTGTTTCAACAATACGACCGGGGCACGGTGCAAAGCGTGTATGAAAGAATTGAGCAGGACCTTACCGATGGTTTAAAGCTGTTGAAGCAAGGTTCGTGGGAGGTGCCTAAATATCATTTTAACCCGCAGGCCGCGCAGGCATTTGCCGCCCGCTTTTATCTGTTCAAAGGCGATTGGGATAAAGTGATCGAGCATGTAAACGCCATATTCCCTGAAAACAATTGGTACGATAACCTGCACCAATATGCCGGTGACCTGTGGGCGCTGAAAAGCGACGTAATAGAAGCCGAAAATACAAAGGCCGAACGGCCCTTTAACTTATTGCTGGCAAATACCTATTCCATTTACCAGCGTTCATCGGGCGCCGGCGCCAACCGGTATGGTATGGGTGAGAAAATAAAAAACGAAAGTGGCGGCACCACAGTATGGGGCCTTTCGTTCAGAACCAATATAAGGATGTATGGCGAACCCAATTATACACCGGGCAAATACAAAGAATATTTTTACTATACCAATGTAGCGCAGGGCACCGGCGACCCCTATATTATGATGCCGCTGTTTACCACTGATGAAGCGCTGATGAACCGGGCCGAGGCTTATATTCAGTTGGGCCGGGCAAGGATCAGGGATTTTGAGACAGTTAAGACTGTACTCACCGTTGCCAAAGCAAAAACTTTTACCGGTAAAACAGATGAGAAACAGGCTATGCTGGCCACGCTGCTCGACATCAAAAAACGCGCGTTTGTACTGGAAGGCATTCGCTGGATGGACATCCTTCGTAACAACCTGCCGGTAAAACACAACCATATAGACCAACGAGGTACAGAAACCTTTACCGAGTTGCCAGCCGGCGACCTCAGAAGAGTATTTCAATTACCTGCAGCTGTAAACACCTCAGGCGTACCTTTAAATCCAAGATAACCATGCAACTAAAAAATATCTTACATACAAGTTTATACGCACTGCTACTATTGAGTGCTGCCTCCTGCAGAAAATCTTCTACCCTCGATGTAGATATGTCGAAATATATAGTAGACAATCCACCACCTACTGAAATAGATGACTGGATAACCGATAATTTAACCAACCCCTATAATATTCAATTGCAATACCGCTTTGAGCGGGATTTGCAGGGTGATATAGCCAAGGATGTATCACCCGTTAAACTGGATAAAGTAAAACCTACGGGCGAAGCCATCATCAACATTTTTTTAAATACCTACGAACGGGTAGCGGGTAGAACGTTTATTAAAACCTATACCCCTAAACAATTTGTGCTGTTTGGTTCACCAGCCTACAATTCCGATGGTTCGCTTACGCTGGGTTCTGCCGATGGCGGCCGCCGGGTGATCCTGTACGATCTCAACAACCTCGACTTTACCAATCCCGACCAGGTGATCACTAAAATGCGTGCCATTCACCACGAGTTCACGCACATTCTGAACCAAACCATAGCCATACAACCGGAATTTTCACTGGTATCAAAAAGCGATTATACAGTTGACTGGACAAATCCCAGCAATACGGACTCCGTTGCCCAAAAGCTTGGGTTTGTTTCGCGGTATGCAAGAAATGATTACCTCGAAGATTTTGCCGAAATGGTTTCCTTCCTGTTGGTGAAGGGCGAGTTGTGGTTTAATAATTATGCAAAGGCAGCCGGCGGCGATGGACAAACAATATTGAAAAAGAAGGAAGCCCTGGTGGTAGATTACTTCAAACAGTATTTCAACATCAGCTTTCGCGATCTGCAAAACGAAGTAGCCAAAGTGTTGCGTTATACGTACAACGACAAAACGAAGACCATACTATATGCCTGGCAAAACAACCTCATTAGTCAGGTATTTACAGTAAACTTCGACGATCCTGTTTATATTCGATTTGGTCAAAGCACCCAATTTCAACAGATCTGGGAAAATGTAAAAACACTCCTTAAAGGAGGTGGTTTTACGGCCAATTCATTTAACGTAGTCTGGATAACACCTACGCAAATACAACTGCAACAAACGCTCACCGACGCGGCTAACAAAACCTATGTAGGCTGGTACGATTTCGCGGTAGCTATTAACGCCAACAACGACATCACCTTCACCGCACTTGACAGAAGCACCAACACGGCCCTGCCCTATGTGGTGGCCAAAACGGCCGCAGCCGGTTATGCACCGCTGAATAATTATCTTACCAGTAAAGTGTTTAAAGCCGAATGGATGCCGCCAGGCGCAGAAGGTGGTGGTAATTATGTGAAGTACGGCGGGTTTTATGTAACCAACGAGCCCGGCAATTATTTCTATGGAAAACTAAATTAACGATCATGAAACAACTGTTTTATATACCTGTTGTCCTACTGTTAGCCGCAGGCTGCAAAAAAGACGATACAAAAATATTCAACGAAACGCCGGAGGAAAGAATGCAGGCCCGCATAAACGAGCTCAGCAGTGCGTTAAACAGTTCACCAAACGGCTGGAAGGCATCGCTTACCACATCGGCCAAAGGCGGTTATGGGTTTTATATGGACTTTCAACCGGCACAAACCATTACCATGGTAGCCGACCTCGACAGCACCACCGCTACCAAACCCAACACCTCCACCTATCGCATAAAATGGGTGATGAACGCCACCCTTATCTTTGATACGTACAACTACATCTCCATGTTGCAGGACCCCGTGCCTGGCGTTTACAACGGCAACCCCGGTTCAGGTTTGCAAAGCGATGTGGAATTTGAATATGAGCGCATCAATGGCGACAGCATTATTTTACGCGGCTTCAAATACCGGAACGAACTGGTGTTGGTAAAAGTAACCACCGAACAAAAGAACCGGTACCTAAGCCCCACGTACAAGGCTAACATAGATGCCATCGATAATTATTTTATTGGGAAAGATTACAATTACGTAGGTATACCCGGCCTCAACAATAAAGTGCAGTTTATATTCGATAAGGGCAACAAAACAGTGATCTTTCAATACACCGATAACAACGGTGAGGTAAAAAAAGTAACCGGTAAATACAATTTTGAAGATGTGGGGCTTATTTTCAACGGCGAAGGTGTTACGGTAAACGGGGTTACTTTTGTTAAAGCGGGAATGGAAAACGGCGACTTTGTTTTATATGCCGCCAATGGCGACAAATACATAATACGTCAAAGCAGTGTACCCATTTTATTGATGCAAAACCTGTTTTCTTACGATGGCCTGTATAAAGAGTTATACATACCACCTAACCCGCCACAAAGTATTAACTCGGCCTTCAATGCGGTGTACCTTGCCTGCGCCACTAATTTGGCAAAACTGAAACCGGCACGATCAATAGTAGATATGCGGTTCACCCTGGCCAGTTCCAATACGGCCACGCTCAATGTGCGCACACAGGATGTAAATGGAGTATATGCAGCCAACGCCACCTATAACTACACCTACGTAAATGGAATAATAACCCTGAGCAATCCCAGTTATGATGGCAACTTTACCCAACGCCGGGTAGACTTTGCACCGCTGATAAATTACTTTGCCATCGACGCTGTTTTTAAAGTGAACTATGTTATTACCAACATTCCCAACCTGCCACTGGTAGGGGGATTGTATAAGGTGTCGGATAATACTTCGTTCTTTTATGGAATATTGAGATAAAGAGAAAGGCCAAAGCATTTAACAGCTTTGGCCTCTTTTATATTTTTTAAAACCTTGTGCAACTTATTCTTCAACCAACTTAATGCCTGTTTGAGTAAATATTATCTTCTTATTCTTATACAAATTACCTGTAGTCATTTTGAACGTCTTCTTACTCATACCGAAAAAGGAGTAAATCTCTTCCGGATCAGATTTATCGTGGTAAGGCAGGTATCCATTGTTCTCTTGCAGTAATCGTACAATCTTACCCGCTTCATCTTCTACCCGCTGATAACCCATTTTACCGGAACCAACATCTATGCGGTTTTCTTCACGGATGTTTTTGATGTATCCTTTTATTTTATCACCAACCTGTATTTCATGAAAGATGTCGTTGTGGTGTAACACCCCGGTGTGTTGGTTATTGATGATCACCACATAGCCGATATCGGTACGGCGGTACACGATGAGGTCAACAGCATCCTGTTCTTTTACGGTGAGGTGGTCATTGCTTAAAAAACGCTCGATCTTTTCAGTGGCAGCCACGCGGCCTGTCATTTCATCGAGGTAGATCTTTACCAGGTAATGGCCCCCTACCCGCATGCCCATCAATTGTTGGGATTTGGCCACAAACAGGTCTTTCATCAGCCCCCAATCCATAAAAGCCCCCAGTTTGGTTACAGTAACCACCTGCAGGTTCACAATATCCCCCACCACGCCA
>CBIMFG010000173.1:0-7294 GCA_966243125.1 uncultured Niastella sp. | reverse complement strand
TTTGATGGTGCTATTCATGACAATGATTCCAGTGCGCAGGATTTTGAACAGGTAGCCGGTTTGGGCTTTAAAGCGGCTGCGACAAAAGCGGCGCCCAGGTTGCTGGAACCGGTAATGCTGGTAGATATATCAACACCCGATGAGTATACTGGCGCCATCACCGGCGACTTAAACCGACGGCGTGGTATCATCAGAGGTATTGAAATGAAAGACAATGTACAATGTATAAAAGCAGAGGTGCCATTGTCTGAATTGTTCGGATACATTATGACGTTGAGAAGTTTATCATCTGGCCGGGCCGGTGCTTCGGTAACATTCCATAATTATCAATTACTTCCGGGTAATATAAGTGTTACTTAAATCAACAAGGCTTCCAAAAACGGAAGCCTTGTTTTATTTATTAGATCATTACCATTTGGTTAAGAAAAAATGCAGCATTGCAATTTCTTTTATATTTGTCCCACATGTACGCGTATCAAAGTTATACCGACCAAACTTTGCTCACACTGTTACAACAGGGTGATAAAGATGCGTATACTGTTATTTATGACCGGTATAAAAACCTGCTTTACAACCACGCGTATAAAAAACTGGGGGATGCTGAAGAAGTAAAAGATGTGCTGCAGGAACTGTTCACCAACCTGTGGAATAAACGGGCCGATATTCCGGTGGCCGTTAATTTATCGGCCTATTTGTATGCAGGCATCAGAAACCGCGTGTTGAATTGGCTCTCTCATAAAGAAGTTGAAAATAAATACCTTACTTCCATTCAACGATACACGCCCGAAGAAGATTACAGCACCGATCTTGCTATCAGGGAAAAAGAACTGGCCGATTTGATTCAAAAAGAAATTGACCAGTTACCACCCAAAATGCGGGAAGTATTTCTGTTAAGCAGAAAAGAAAATCTCTCCCACCAGGAAATAGCCGGACAGCTTTCTATCTCAGAACAAACGGTTGCGAAGCAGGTAACCAATGCCCTTCGCATCCTGCGTGTGCGCCTCGGTTCTTTGTTTACCATGCTTCCAATGTTTCTTTAAAATTATTTTTTAAACCCGTCTACCTGTTCGCCTGTATCTCGCCTGTCTTAGCATATAGAAGGAAATCATTAAACCAAATATGCATCCAAAAGACATTCAGGAATTATTAAAAAAATACAGGGAAGGTACCTGCACCGAAACAGAAAAAGCTTTGCTTGAAAGCTGGTATCAAACCTATGAAGCAAGCGATCTTAAAGAGATCCCACAGCACATTCGTGATGAACATTTGAATGAGGTATGGCAATCATTGCCCATACATGAACGCAAGGTGCGTCGCATACCGTGGCTGCAGTTGACAGCCGCTGCGGTGTTATTGATAACATTCGGCACCGTGCTGTATTTATATGTAAACAGGCCTGCAACCAGTAATACTGGTACGCAGCAGGTGGCAGACAATACCATTATTCCCGGCAGCAATAAAGCCATTCTTACATTGAACGATGGCCGGCAGATAAGTTTAACCGATGCAGCTAATGGCCACATTGCTTACCAGGCCGGTATTACCGTTACCAAAAAAGCTGACGGACAATTATTATATACTATTTCAAAAAGCGCTGCAAGCGATGCCATCACCTTCAATACCATTCAAACCCCACGCGGCGGTCAATACCAGGTGGCCTTGCCAGATGGCACCAGGGTTTGGCTGAATGCAGCTACCTCATTACGCTTTCCAACCAGATTTTCTGATACTGCACGCATGGTTTACCTCGATGGGGAAGCTTACTTCGAAGTGGCGCATAATAAGAACAGTCCATTTAAAGTGGCATTGAACGGGCAACAGGTGGAAGTGTTGGGAACGCACTTTAATGTGATGGCCTACAACGATGAGAGCACCATCAAAACAACCCTGTTGCAGGGAGCTGTAAAACTCACGGCGCCAGCAGGCTCAATATTGTTGGAACCAGGTCAGCAAGGATACATAGCAAAATCAGCGTTTACCCGTGAGGTGGTGGATGTAACCATTGTAACTGCCTGGAAAGATGGCTTATTTAAATTCAATGGCATTGATATGCGCACCTTGATGCGGCAGATCAGTCGCTGGTATGATATAGAAATTGAATACGAACCCGGTGTAAATAACGATGTGGTGTTTGGTTCCATCAGCCGCGCCTCAGACCTCAGCAAACTGCTGCATATACTGGAGTTGGGCGGGGTGCACTTCAAATTGAATGGCCGTAAACTGATTGTTGTGCAATAATTATTAACTATAAAAACAAGGGAGGAATGAATGATAACATGATTACCTGCCATAAATAAAAAACCGGAAGTGCTCCAACACTCCCGGCAATTAGGCAATCAGAAAATTAAGCGTTAACCAAATTATCTCTCATAACCTAAACTTCGCAAAAGTATGTATTTAAGCCATGGAATGAAAATACCCTTTCAACAAAGGTTTGAAAGCGTAAAATTCCTGCTGCTATTGGCTGGTTTGCTGGCAACCGCCGGCTCCTATGCCCAGGAGATCAGTTTTTCAGAGAAGAATACACCTTTAAACAAGGTGTTCAATATTATAAAACAACAAAGCGGCTTCGACTTTTTTTATAAAGGAAATGCCATCAACAATATCAGGGTTACCGCTACGGTAAATAAAGCTTCCATTGACCAGGTGCTAACTCTTATTTTAAGAGACCAGCCTTATAGTTATGTGCTGAGTGATAAAACGGTTATCATCAGGCAAAAACAAACCGAGAGCAAACCGGAAAAACAAAATACTGCACCCGCGGTGGCCGACAGTACCATTAAAGGAAAGGTCACCGACAAAAAAGGCGATCCGTTAATGGCAGTAACAGTGCGGTTAAAAGGAAGCCCCACGGCTACGGCTACCTCAGCAGATGGCACCTTCATTATTGGCGTACCTAACGGAAGCGGCGTGCTGGAGTTTTCTTACATAGGTTTTGAAACGCAAGCCATTTCTGTTAACCACCAGGCAACCATCAATGTGCAATTGGCAGCTGAGGATAAATCAATGAACGAAGTAGTGATCGTTGGTTATGGCGAGGTGGCCAAAAAAGACCTCACCGGTTCGGTATCAACCATAAAATCAGAAGCATTTGAAAACGTTCCCATTGTTACCATTGATCAAATGTTACAGGGTAAAGCGCCGGGCTTGCAGGTAAGCAGCATCAGCGGCCAGCCGGGCGATGGAACCACCATTCGCATAAGAGGTGGTAATTCGCTCAGCGCGAGTAATGAGCCCTTGTATGTGGTAGATGGAATTGTTGCCGGCGACGATTTCAACCCCAACCTGCTGAACCCCGAAGATGTAATGAGCATCGACATTTTGAAAGATGCTTCTTCCACTGCTATTTATGGCGCCCGCGGTTCAAACGGCGTAATACTGATCACTACCAAAAGAGGAAAAAGCGGCAAGGATAGGATCTCTTTGAATGCCTACACTGGCTATCAGGAGTTGCCAAAATACATAGCCATGATGAATGGCCGGGAATATGCTCAATTGGTGAATGACCAGTTGATCTCGCAGGGGAAACCCATTTTCTATACCAATTTAGATACCGTAGCCAATACCGACTGGCAAAGAGAGATCACCCAAAAAGCCCGTCAATCAAATTTATCAGCACAAATTTCTGGTGGCGATCAAAAATCAACCTACCTGCTCTCTGCCAATTACAGCGATCAGGAAGGGATTATTATGAACTCCGGTTACAAAAGATATCAGTTCCGCAGTAATGTATCGCGCAACGTGAATAAGATGCTGGAAGTAAATTCAACCCTGAATGTAGCCAGCTCACTAACAGAAAATAACCCCGTATCATTGGGCGGTTTAGATTACTATTCTTCTGCATTAGGCGTGGCGCCCAGTATGCCCATATACAAGCCAGATGGTACCTTTTTTTTGAAAAGAGAATATAGTTCAGGAAATCTCAACCACCCGCTGGCGCAGGCGATCTATATTACCAACCCCATTAAAAGAAACAATGTGCTGGGTAATATTACGCTCAACTTTAAACCTGTTGAAGGGCTTACCATTAAATCATCATTCGGCAGCCAGTTAGACTTTATCAAAAACAACCGGTATGAATCAGGTCAATTACCGGTAGCGAAAGCCAATAATACCGGTGGCGTTGCCAAGGTTTCAAGCAGTCAGGAAATTATGTATTTGTTGGAGAATACCATTTCTTACAACAAACAAATTGCTGAACACAACTTTAATGCACTGGCTGGTATGACCTATCAAAAAGATTATAGAGAAGCGGTGAATGCAGGCGGGTCAAAATATCCTACAGATGGTATGAGTTATAACAACCTGAGTGCTACCGATCAAACTACATATGCCATTGGTACTGATTATACTGATTATGCCATCGTATCGTACCTCGGCCGCGTGAACTATGGTTATAAAAGTAAATACCTGGTTACGGTAACAGGGCGTGTTGACGGCTCTTCCCGTTTTTCTGTTAATAACAAATATGCCTTCTTCCCTGCAGTTGCCTTTGCGTGGCGCGCCATTGAAGAACCCTGGCTCAGGAACATAACGGTGCTTTCTAATTTGAAAGTAAGGGCCAGTTATGGTAAAGTGGGCAATCAGGCCATTCCTTCATACGGATCGTTAACTACGTTGAATCAGTCGCGTTACATCCTTGGCGCCAACAACAACACGTTGGGTTATATTCAGGGCAATTATGGCAATTCAAATCTGAAATGGGAAACTACCGGCCAATACGATTTGGGCATTGAAATAGGGTTGTTTAAAAACCGGTTGAATTTTGAAATAGACATCTATTCAAAACGTACCGACAACCTGTTGAACAACCAGCAATTGCCTGAGCAAACCGGTTATTCAAGCATGCTTACCAATATTGGCGCCGTTACCAACAAGGGTATTGAGTTAATGATAAACTCAGTAAACATAAAGACCAAGCGTTTTACGTGGACCTCTTCATTTAATATTGCCGCCAATAAAAACAAAGTGGTTGACCTGGGTGGCGTTGATTACATTCTTACCAAAAATATTTCCTACGCCGGTAACGTAAGCCGTTTAACATTGGGCGGCCCTGTAGGAACGTTTTGGGGTGCTACCTATTATGGAACCCGCAAAACACTTGATCCGGTAAAAGGCGCCGTGGGTGTAAGTGCCACACCAAAATTAGGGGAGGCGTTGTATGTTGACAGAAAAGAAGATGGTGTATTAAGTGTGGATGACTATGGTGTGATCGGTAATTCGAACCCCGACTTCTTCGGTGGTATTTCCAACTCATTCTCTTATGGCCGGTTCAGCCTTGATTTTTATATGTCGTTTTCATCTGGCAATCAGATCATGAACATTGCCGATGCATTTTATAATTCAGGCGATCTGTTGTCGAACCAGTACAAGACCATGGTCAATCGCTGGTCGCCTGAAAACCCTACTTCTGATATTCCCCGGTTTTCACGCGATGGTTATATTCCAAACTCACGTTGGGTGTACGATGGAAGTTACCTGCGTATGAAGTCGTTGACATTTGGTTATAATTTGCCGGGCCGAGTAATAAAAGCAAAATGGATCCAGAATATTAACCTTTATCTCTCAGCATCAAACCTGTTTGTGTTAACGAGCTATCCCTATTACGATCCTGAAAGCAATGCCTATGGTAAGGATGCAACCGTACGTGGCTTTGATGCTACCAACTATCCGCAAAACCGCGCTTTTGTGGGCGGTGTGAAGATTGATCTATAATATTTATTAAACTATCAGCACAAATACTGATGAAAAAGATATGCTATATTTTATTCCTGGCTACGTTGTTTACTGCATGTGATAAGCAATTGCAGGAAAACCCGAGGAACAGGATCACCACTGATAATTTTTATACCAGCGATAACGAAGCCATTCTTGGTGTGAATGGTGTGTATTCCTGGTTGGGCACCTCAGGTGGTTTTAAAAGCAGCCTGTGGCGTGCGCTCGATGAGGGCACCGATGTAATTCGGGTGCGTAAAAGACCTACCGATCCCGAGCCTAACTATACCATGTCCTCTTTTAGCCCCGGTTATACGCTGCCCATTTGGACCAACCTGTATAAAGGTATAAGCAATGCCAACCTGGTTATTGATAAAGTAAGTAAATCCGCCGGTGTTAGCGAGGGTACCAAAAACAGGGTAGTAGGCGAAGCAAAGTTTTTGAGATCGCTGTATTATTATTACCTCACCGGTTTGTTTGGAAGCGCTGTTTATTACGATGAAACCAATTACAGCCTGGCCGAAACAAGTGTGCTTTCGCGTATTACCGCCGAAGAGATCAGGAATAAGATGGTAGAAAGCCTGAAGGAAGCAGAACAGTATCTGCCAGCTAAATTCACAGGAGCAGATGTGGGCCGTGCTACCAAAGGCGCCGCACAAACCCTGCTGGTAAAAACGTATATGTGGTTGAAGCAATGGAGCAATGCGCAAAAGAAAGCCCAGGAAATAATAGATTCAAAAACATATACGCTGCAGGCCAACTATGCCGATATTTTTACCGAGGCCAATGAAATGATCGGTTCTGAAATAATCTTTGAAGTAGATTTTGAACCGGTATTGAATGGCCAGGACCATCAGGCCTGGTACGAACCGGAAAAACAAGTAGGCGTTTCTCCTTTTTCGGGCCGTAGCTGGTATGGAACGTATATTCCATATACCACTTTCCTGAATTACATTGAACCTAATGATAAACGCAGGGCTTCTATATTAGCCACCAGCTATAACAACCAACCCTTTAAGGTAGACCCTGTTGAACAGATCGCTACCTGGTCGGGACCTAAATTCTGGCGATTAGCACAGGCCGCAGATGCAGATGGTGGTTTGGATATGTATGTATTCCGGTATGCAGATGTTTGGCTGATGCTGGCAGAATCTGCAAATGAGAACAACGACCCTACCACTGCATTAACAGCAGTCAATGAGATAAGGAAAAGATCATTTGGCGCAACTGGCGTATTTACCGTCAACCTTTCCAAAGATGATATGACCAATTATTTATTCAAGGAGCGTGCGGTAGAATTTTATGGCGAAGGCCAACGTCGCCTCGACCTCATTAGATGGGGCAAGCTGGCCAGTTCAGTTAAAACAGCAGCTGCTACTGAAGATGCATTTGTAGCAGGTAACGTTCAACCCTTTAACGACCTGTACCCCATTGCGGCCGTTGAAATTCAAAAGAACCCAAATTTGGCGCCTAACAATCCGGGCTACCAATAAGAAAATACTACAATAGTCCCCCACCTCCCCCCTGCTGGGGGGAGGCAGGGAGGGGGGCTTTTTTCAATTCTATTTATTATTTCAAA
>CBIMFG010000172.1:0-7321 GCA_966243125.1 uncultured Niastella sp. | reverse complement strand
CTATCTGTTTGATCCCCATAACAACCCACCCTCCTGCTCTATATACCTTTGCATCATCAGTTCATGAACGACCAACAACAAAAAACTTACAATTTAAAAACAACACAGTATGAATAAGAAAATATGGTTTGTTACCGGTGCTTCAAAAGGCCTGGGCCTGGTGCTTGTAAAAACATTATTGAACGCAGGTTATCGCGTAGCAGCTACTTCCCGCAATAGCAAAGAACTGCAACAGGCAGTGGGTGTTAACAGCGATGCGTTTCTTCCTTTAGCAGTGGATCTTACCAATGAAAAAAGCATTGAGAAAAGTATTCAGGATACCGTTGCACATTTTGGTGCTATTGATGTAATAGTGAACAATGCAGGTTATGGTTTAATAGGCAGCCTGGAAGAATTATCTGATGAAGAAGTACGGCAGAATTTCGAGGTGAATGTGTTTGGCGTATTGAATGTGATCCGAAAAGTATTGCCTTACCTGCGCAAACAAAAATCCGGACATATCTTAAACATCTCCTCTATTGGTGGTTTTGCCGGCGCCTTCCCTGGCTTTGGAAGTTATGCGGCTACCAAATTTGCCATGCATGGTTTTTCTGAAGCACTGGCAGCTGAAATAAAACCATTCGACATTAAAGTAACTATTGTTTACCCTGGTTATTTTAGAACCCAGTTCCTTACATCTGGCTCATTAGCAGTTGCAGCAAACGGCATCGAAGAATATAAACTGGTGCGTGAAACGCAACAGGCGCACCAGGAAAACATCAACCATAGTCAGCCCGGAGACCCTGCCAAAGCTGCAAAGGTGATGATTGAAATTGCAGAACAAAAAGAACCACCACTGCACTTGTTCCTTGGCAAGGATGCTTACCACATTGCTGAAACCAAAATAAAAGAAGTACAACAGGATATGGCTACAGTAAAAGCACTGGCTACTTCAACTGATATTGATCAATAGTAGGATATAAATCACAAAACAAAAGGCCCTTCCCCCGGCTGAGCCGGGCACGGGAGGGCCTTTGTATATTAACAGGTACACTTATTACCTGATCAGTAAACGCTTCGTCAGTCTGTTCTTTCCATCACTCCATGCCAGTTTATACATACCGGTTGGTAATCCGTTTACAGGAATGCTTGCCTGAACCATGCCTTTATTTTACCATAACCGTTACTAAAAATCTTTACAATAACTGATGGGTATCTTTCAATATTCCCATTACAAAAGTACTTTGGGTGTGACTAATTCCTTTTATCATACTTAATTTATGCAGATAGAAATCATGGTAAGTTTCCATGTTTTCCGAAACGATCTTTAGCATAAAATCAAATTGTCCGGAAATATTATAACACTCCAACACTTCGGGAAAGCCAGTCACAGCATCAATAAACACCTTTGCAATTTTACGATTGTGCTCCTTCAATGAGATATAACAAATGACCATGATGCCTTTTTGCACTTTGCGATGATCGAGCAGCGTAGCATATTGTTTAATAACTCCATTGGCTTCCATGCGTTTTATACGTTCATGAACCGGGGTAGCACTCAAATGAATGGTAGCAGCAATTTCCCGCACGGTGAGTTTCGCATTTTGTTGTAACAGGCGAAGAATGGCAAGGTCCTTTTCATCGAGGGTTATACTCGTTGTGTCCGCTTGTTCTGTTTTTGATCTTACACCCATAAAAAACTATTTATCTGTTCTATAATACCTCTCTAAATTAACTCTTTGTTCTAAGTTTTTAACTATTGATGGTACAAAATAATATGTAAATAGTTTTGCGCAGAACAACTGAGGGACCGATGCGTAGAAAACAGATCATATTGCTTGTTGCTTCCACTGCCATTTTTTTTGAAGCGCTTGATATTGCCGTTCTCAACCTGGCTATTCCTTTAATGCAACAGCAGTTCCGGCTGGATGCCGGAACCATACAATGGGTGCAAACCGTTTATGTGATTTTTTATGGTGGCTTTCTGATAATAGGTGGCAAACTGTGCGATACAATAGGCCGCAAAAATATCTTCCTTGCCGGGGCCGGGCTGTTCTTATTTACCTCGCTAGGTGCAGGGCTTTCCAACAGCTTTGTTATGCTCACTGCATTCAGGGCCTTGCAGGGGCTGGCAGCCGCCATGGTAATGCCGAGTTCCATCTCAATTATCACCAATACATTTACCGATCCTGCAGAACGAAACAGAGCTATCAGTATACTCAGTTCATTCGCAGCCATTGGTTCGGGTTGCGGCCTGGCACTGGGTGGTGTTGTAGCCACTTATTTAGGCTGGCAATGGATCTTTTTTATAAATGTGCCGGTAATCTCCATAGCATTGATCCTGGCTTCCCGGTATTTTGATAAAGACGTTATCAATAAACAACAACAATTTCCCGACATCATTTCAAGCCTGTTATTAATACTGATGATCGTGCTGCTGTCGTATGTAGTGCACAACCTGCCTGGCTTTTCAAAAAACTATCAGCAGCTGTTTTTGTTTATGGCGGTGATCGTAGTAGCGCTGAATATTTTCAAACGCCGCGAACGCACCCGCGAGCAACCGCTGATAGATTTTTCTTTATTTCGTAGTACAGGTACCATTACCGGCAACGGAATAACCGTATTGCTGGGCGCTTTCTTTTTAAGTTACCTGTTTTTACTATCGCTGGTGTTGCAACAAAACATGCACTTCAGCGCCGCACATGCCGGACTGCTTCTTTTTCCTTTTAGTGTTTGTTCATTTTTAGTATCGCGTTACGTAGTGCCGGCGTTATTCAAAAAACTCACCGTATTACAAACAGGCATTCTTGGCATGGGCCTGATGTTGTCTGGTGCATTGCTGTTAATGGCAGCTTTGCTATTAGGCCATAGTATGCCGTTGATCTTATTATCTATTGCCTGCGTTACCGGAAGTGGCATGTCGGTTTGTTATCCCAGTTTAACCGCCCTGGCCATCCGCGACATTCCCGACACCCAACAGGGCGTTGCGGCCGGCATTTGCACCACGTCTTATTTTATAGGCGCAGGCCTCGGCCTCTCCTTGTTAGCGCTGGGTATGCAATTATTAACCACCACTACTACTGTAAACCATATTGCCGTTTTACTATTAAGTTGTTTTGCCTTACCGGGAGTTGTATGGTTGTTGTTAGTACGAAAAAGGATTGCATAACTTTAAAACGTATAACGAAGCCCCACCTGCATTTGCCAGCGCGAAGGCAAATCGGGACTGGCCGTGAAAGTAGAGGTCAACGATGGATCGAACTGATAAACGGGTGCATTGCCATTATAAGAAACCGACAACGGCTGAAAATAACCTGAGGTAGTGGCATATTTCACCACGCCCCAATTACTGTTCAGCAAATTGCCAACGTTTACAAAGTCGATACTCAATTGCAGGGTAGATGGCTTATTCTTTGGAGAGAAGATCAGGTCCTGCAGAATACGTAAATCAACCTGACTTAACCAGGGATTCTCGCCCGCATATTTCTCGGTATAGCCACCACGGCGTTCGCTCAGGTATTTATCATTACTTATAAAGTTCTTAAACGCCTGCCGCTGTGCCGCTGCATTTTGAACAACACCATTCACATCAGTTAAATCAGCAAACTGCATGTTGTCGATCTCTGAATTGGTTGGCACATACAACAGGTCATTTGTTGCAGTACCATCATTATTGATATCGCCACCATATACATAAGCAAAGCGGTTGCCTGAATTCCACGAACCAAATAAGGAAACAGTAGTAGCCCACACTTTGGCATAACTAAACTTCTTTGAGAAAGCAGCCACAATACGATGCGTATTTCCATACAACGACCGCGACAGAACCGCCGTATTGGCATTGTTTAAAATAGGATTTCGATCAAAGGCATCGCTTGAGATCTCTGCCGAAATTGAACTGGCGTCTTTTGCAATCAGGTAGTTGTAACCTACCATGGCATACAATCCATTTTTAAAGAATTGCTGCGCCTGAAAGGTACCATTGAACTGATACCCCACACTGGTGTTGGTAAATGCATAGGTGTTGGCAGTACCCTGATCGGCCGGCAGGTATACTTTCCGCTTATCACCTGTTGCTGAATTTAAAGTACCGGTGGGCGTTCCCAGTTTATAGTTTCGTACCATCATACCATTTACATCTTTGGTATAGGCAAAATCAACGGTGAAAATGGTTCCGAAAGGGATTTTTACATCTGTTCCAATATTGGAGCGCCAAACCTGGGGCCATTTAAAATCACGGGCGGTAACGTTGTAGAAAAAGCTGTAAGGGTTTCCGATGTGATTGCCGAGCCATACAAATGGAAAACGGCCGGTAAACAATCCCGATCCACCACGCACCTGCACGGTTTTATCGCCCTTTACATCCCAGTTAAATCCTACACGTGGCGAGAACAATGGTTTCTTATCGGGCAGTTTGGTATTATCAACATCCTTACCAGGGCCGTTGGTGATAGGTTTGCCATCTTCATTAAATAAAGTCAGGTTATCCTTGTTGGGCAAGGTAGGTTCGCCTTCGTCGTATTTGCCGCCGAATGTACCGTCCCCGTTCATAATAGGGTTACGAAAACTGGCATTAAAGTAAAAAGGTATATCCATGCGCAAACCCAGCGTTAAACGAAAATGATCAGCCAGCTGCCATTCATCCTGCACATAAGCCGATGCCTGCCCCACCGTTAAATAATACCAGGTCCATTGGTCGGCCATGCCCCTGTTGCGGGCATAGTTTACATACGTATCTAATGGGCTGGTTGCATCATATTTACCGCCTACAGGTACACTGTCAATAAAATTCTTGATACTTATGCCTGAAAAAATGGTTCCACCATAACCGGTTAAATTAAACGAGTTGGCAAACTTGAACGATTCAAAAGAAGCGCCTGCAGTAACAGTATGGTTTTTAAAGAACATATTGAAGTTATCGGTAACCTGAAAGGCATCCTGATTCAATATATTATTTATAGAAAACGGTTCATGTCCGGCAATGATATAATTCACACCATTCTTGGTAATATTTATCACCGGGAAGGGGGTTGAGAACGGATTGCGGTTATCCCGGAAGGTGGTATACACTACTCTTAATTTATTGGCATAATCGCTGCCAAAGGTTGATTTCAATTCGGCTCCAAACGATTGCAGTTTGTTTACGATCTCATACCCCGAATTCCTGAATTGCAGCGTTGTAAAATCAGGACCGCGGCGGCCAATGGCGCTGGGGTGCGCCGGCTTGTCTTTGGAGGCATCTAATCCGTTATAGGTAAAAGCCAGTCTGTGTTTATCGGTAATATTCCAATCGAGCTTAACCAGCCATTTATAGCTTGTTTGATCTAATGTAAAATCCTGGTAGGGACCGGTTTCATAATTGAATCGGGTCTTTAAAATACTACTCACCTGCTGCAGGTCCGATTCCAATACACGGCTCGTATTGGTTTTACCAACATTACCAGTGTTTTGGGCAACATAGGATGATGCCTGGTCTTTCCGTTGTTCGGTTTCAAAACTTACAAAGTAATACAGCTTGTTTTTTATAACTGGCCCGCCCAGTGCAAAACCTGCCTGTAGTTGTTTCAGATCGGGCAATACCAGTTTATTCTTTTCAATTTTTGTCCCGGTCAGTGATTCATTGCGATAAAACCCATACACAGTTCCGGTAAAATTATTGCTGCCCGATTTGGTTACCGTGTTTACCCCCGCTCCGGTAAAGCCGGCCTGGGTCACATCGTAAGGCGCAATGTTTACCTGTATTTGATCAATGGCATCGAGCGAAATGGGTTGTGCGCCGGTTTGTCCGCCCGGCGTGGGTGCATCCAATCCGAATGGATTATTAAACACCGCGCCATCGAGGGAAAAGTTATTGTATTGTCCGTTACGCCCGGCAAAGGAAAGTCCATTATAGGTGAACGAAGCAGAAGGGGTTAACCGAATGTAATCATCGGCTGAGCGACTGATGGTTGGCAATGATCTTATTAACCGGCTATTGATGTTGGTGGAAGCGCCGGTTTTCTTATTATCGAAAATAGTTCCCCGCCCGGTAACAGTTACCTTTTCCAGTTCAGCAGCTTTTTCAAGTAGCTGAATTTCTACTGAATTGTTTTGCCCCAGCTCTAAAAAAATAGTAGAGGTCACTGATGACTGATAATTTATAAAACTAACTGTAACAGTATAAGGCCCTCCAACCCGCAGGTTAGGCACCGTAAAACGGCCATCGCCTTTTGTTGCAAGGGTTTGTTTAAAACCGGCATCGGGATACTCAATAACAACAGTTGCCGATGGCAATGCCGCCCCCTTGGGGTCTTTTACAATGCCACTCAGTGTGGCGGTAGTAACCTGGGAAAATAATGCGGGTGAGCATAATAAAAATACGAACAGGACAAAAAGGTGGTGCGCATCTCTTTTCATAGCAGTTTTTGTTTTGATTATGAATACCAGTCTTGCTGTTTCTCTTAATGTTGAAGGGAAGGGATCGATGCACGGATGAGATACAGATTAAGCAAATGCCTGTGCATTTTATAGAAGGGGAATTAACAGTGTCCTAATTTAAGTAAAATAAATTGATTGTATATGATATTTTCCTTAAGATGACCGGTTCATTTTAATTTTCTAGCAAGGATTTTGCTTATGTGTACACGCCGCCCCTGTAAAAACCCAGATGGCGCCTCTTTAAAAAGTACTAATATGAAAAAGATCACCCTTTTTGTAGCCCTCATTAGCCTGACCTCTGTTACCATGGCCCAATTAAAAACCTCCGCCGTTACCTGTCCCCCTTTTGAAGTTGACCTGTTAGATGGAAAAGTGAATGGTTTAAAAGCCAATGCAATCCCAGGCCTCATCAAAAGCAAATGGCCTTGCTTTACCAGCGTTACTACCGACAGCGCCAAATGTGGTGAAGCGGTGTATTACAAAGACAAAGGCATTACCTTTTTTACCGGAAGAGACTATGTGGAAATTACGGAAGGATTTAAGGGAAAACTCAGCGTGCCTTTACTGGGATCGCCCCGTGGCAGTTTGTTTAAAACATTGGGAAATCCGGCCATGAAAGATGCTACCTGGGATGCTTATCAAACCAACTATGGTTGCATGATCTTATATTTCAATAAAGCCAATAAATGCAGAATGATACAGTTTAGTACTGAAGGTACTGCTTCGATTAAATTATGTAACTAAGTAAAATATTTCAAGTTGACGAGTTAACTGGTTAACTCGTCAACTTGTTAACTGGTCAACTAATCTCCGATTTCAGGCTTCTCAAAAACTGTTGCTTAAAATTCCTGCCAATAGGCAACGAGATCGACGCCACATTCACTTCCTCATTATTATAGCTTACGATCTTATCAACTGAAACAAT
>CBIMFG010000171.1:0-7332 GCA_966243125.1 uncultured Niastella sp. | reverse complement strand
TTCGCGAATGCCTGAATTGCGCAGGGTTTTGCCTCGCACTCCAATGTGTTCATCAACAATAACCCGCGTCAATGTAATTTCTCCATCCCCATCTTTTGCAGGAAGAATAGCTGATTCCAACACGGAGCGAAACTGTTCCAATTGTACATCGGTACCTATCACCGCTATCTTATCGAACGGATACAACACATCTGTACGCTCCGGCGCAGTAATGGTAATGGAACCGCGTTCTATATAAGCGATGTTAATACCGTATTGTTCGCGCCAGGCCAGGTCGCGCAGGGTTTTGCCCACCACTGCCGACTCTGCCGGCATGGTAAAATAGGCCATGTGCGCATCCCAGGGCGTTAAATCGCCAGAGGCGGAGCTTTGCATTTGTTCGCGCGAATTCAAATTGGTTAAAAAGCGTTTTTCAAGGCGCGCATAAAACGAATTCAAACGACGGGCAAACACCAGCAACACCACCACAATCACCGGCAGTATAGCCACAAAGGCAATCATGGCGCTGAACAGCCGATCCACCATAAAACCAACCAGCACTACCAGCAAAATGTTTCGCACCACTTCCAGCATTACCAGCGGCCCATGATTATATTTTTTATCGAGCCATAAATTGCGGTATGAGAGGGAGTGCATTTTACGAATGGCCAGGGCAAATAAGAAAGGCGCTGTTGCAACCAGGGTTATTACAAAAGTTATAATACCTGCCCAAACCTCCCCATGCACACTTTGTTTTATCAAGGGCAACAAATAATTGCCCGATAAAAATACCATGGCAATAATCACCACTGAATTAATAGCCATCAGCGTTAGGTACGATCGCAATACAATGCGCCACTCACTTTCGGCCTGTATGGTTTGTGCGCCCGTACTGTACTGGTTAATAGTCATTCGCCATTTTATGGGCAGCCTGGGATACAGCCAGTTAAAGAACGGATCGGCCAGCCTGATCATATACGGGGTGGTAAAAGTGGTGATCACCGATACCCCTACCGCTATCGGATATAAATAATCGCTGGTTACCTGTAAGGTTAACCCCAGCGTGGCAATAATAAACGAGAACTCCCCTATTTGCGCCATGCTCATACCAGCCTGCAGCGATTGTTTTAATGGCTGACCCGATAAAAGGGCGCCAAACGTAATATTGATCGTTTTACCCAGTATCACCACAAACGACAGTATAAACACCGGCCCAATGTATTTCATCAGCATGTCTGGCTCTATCAACAACCCTACAGATACAAAAAACACCGCGCCGAATAAATTCTTTACGGGTTGAACCAGGTGTTCTATCTTCTCGGCCTGGGGTGTTTCTGCGAGAATAGAACCCATGATAAAAGCACCTAATGGTGCGGAAAAGCCGGCATAGGTAGCAGCTACCACCATCAGCAAGCACAAGCCTAATGAAACCACCAGCATGGTTTCATCATTCATTATTTTACGGCCCCATTTTAAAAAACCGGGGATAAGAAATATACCAAAGAGGAACCAGAGGAATAAAAAGAAAGCAAGCTTTAATACGGAATACAACATTTCAATACCGGCCGACTCGCGGCTTACGGCCAGGGTTGACAACAAAACCATCAGCAACACCGCCATCAGGTCTTCTACCACCAGCACCCCCAACACTACACTGGCGAATTTTCTTGTTTTTACTCCCAGTTCATCAAATGAACGGATAATGATAGTTGTAGAGGAAATAGCAATAATACCACCCAGGAAAATACAATCCATGGAAGGCCAGCCCATCAGCCGGCCGGTTACATACCCCAACCCCACCATACAAAGGATCTCGAAAATACCGGTAACACCAGCCGTTCCGCCAATATTCACCAGTTTCTTAAAACTGAACTCCAACCCCAAACTGAACAACAGGAATATGACCCCTATATCGGCCCATACCTTCACGCCTTCCAGGTCACTGATGGAGGGCAATAAAGAAAAGTTAGGCCCAACCAATATACCGGCCAATATATAGCCCAGTACAACAGGTTGTTTTAATTTTTTAAATAACAGGGTAGTTACACCGGCAATAGCCAGTATGAGGGCGAGATCTTGTATGAGCGTTGGTAAATGGGACATTAGGTTTCTTAGTAGGTATTATCTTAAATTGGTATTCGCGTATCTTGAAATTGCAGGCGGCAAGCTGCAAGCAAATACAGGGCTGAAAGCCGAAAGGATAAAGCAAAAAGCAAATTTCAGTGGTAAGTTATATTTATCAACGCTCTCAACTTCCGTCAACCCTATCAACCTTCCACTTCTTACCTCAAACGCCTCACTTTAATCCCGTGTTAACTTGTCAACGTGTCAACTCGTCAACTGGTTAACTGGTCAAACTGATCAACTACTTACTATCCTCCAACAACCTCTCCAACACATAATACACCGCCGGACAAAAAGTAGAATTCTTCAACGTAAGCGGCACCCGTTTCAAAATCACATCTTCATTGGTATATGGGAACCGCTCGCAATCACTCGGGCGAACATCGTAGATGCTGCAATAATTATCGGCTCCTAAAAACGCACAGGGCGTTTGTTTTACCACATAATCTCCTTCTTCATCTAAACGCAAGTACGTTTCAATAAACACGCTCTCCTTCATTTTAAGATGCTTGCTGATGCGTTTGATATCAGGCGTCTTAAAACGTGGTGAATAATTTTTACAACAGGCCGCACATTGCAGGCAATCCACTTTCGAAAAAGCTTCCTCGTGCAGATCGGGCAATTTTTTCAACACTTTGGTCTTATCTGCCCGTTTCAGCAGATTGCCGTACTGTTTCTGGTGCTCAGCACTCTTCTTTTTCCAGTTACCATCTTCCATAATAAAAATTTTACCGGGCTATTGGCTTTTTTTAACGTTCAGCCAACCTCCCTTTCCCTTTGCAACGTATTCATCTGCAAGTTAAACCATCCATGCCGTAATGGTTTGGTTTTTGTCTTTTTATTCCCATGCATGCCTTGTACGACCAGATAATGTTGCTTTTAACAACGCCACTGTATGTACTGATCATTGGAGCGGAATTATTGATCAGTCATTTGGAAGGCGTACGATCATATACCTGGAAGGATACCTTTCATAACTTTTTGCTGAGCATTTTAACCGGTTTAACCGACCTCGCCATGCGGGGAGTTAGCCTGCTCGTGCTCACTTTTTGTTTCAGCCTCAGCGTCTTCAAATGGCCGCATTCCATTGCCTATTGGATAATTCTTTTATTATTGGTTGATGTAATGCATTACTGGTTGCACCGGCTGGGTCATTATTGCCGCTTTTTTTGGGCAGTACATGTAAATCACCACAGCAGCATTCATTATAATTTTACAACAGGCTTTCGCACCGGCGCGCTAGAGCCTTTTTATAATTTCCTGTTTTTTATACCCATTGCATTGGCCGGGTTTCCGCCGATTGACATCTTCTTCATGTATTCGGTAAGCCAGGTATGGGCCATACTTACCCACACCGAAAAAATAAAAAAACTGGGTTGGCTGGAATACATCTTCGTTACGCCAAGCCATCATCGCGTTCACCATGCTTCCAATACTAAATACCTCGACAAGAACATGGGGAACATGTTTATTTTCTGGGATAAGTTATTCGGCACTTTTCAAAAGGAGTTACCTGCACAACACTATGAACCTATCCGTTACGGTATAACCCATGAACTGGAAAATGATTCCATACCTACGCTCATATTTCATGAATGGAAAGCCATTGCGCGCGACCTGCGCCGGAAAGACATCAATCTCAAACAACGGATAATGTATGTGTTTGGCCCGCCGGGCTGGAGCCACGACGGGCATAGCCTAACCAGCAAAGAAATGAGGAAGCAGGAAGACGTTTCAACAAAGCAGCAAACCTTTTAATATGTTTATGAATTACTAATGTGATTATCATATTATGAAATTTCGGGGACAAAGTATATTTTTGCCCCGCTTTACAGCAATGAATGAATTCCCTACGTGAACAAATATTAATTCTTACCAGTACGCCTATCTACGCGGTCATTATCGGCGTAGAACTGCTGTTAAGCAATTATCGGCATCGCAAACTATACACCTGGCGCGATACAGCTGCGAACCTGTACCTGATGCTGATGAACGGGGCGCTGGACCTGTTATTCCGCGGCGTTTATGTGGTGATCCTCGATTACCTGTACCGTCATCATATGTTTTCCTTTAGCCATGCAGTGGTTTACTGGGTTATGTTGTTGTTGCTGGAAGACTTTATGTATTACTGGCTGCACCGGTTCGATCATGAGATCCGCTTCTTCTGGGCCGTGCATGTTACCCACCACTCATCTGAACATTTTAATTTTACCGTAGGCTTCCGGTCATCGGTATTTCAGCCTTTATACCGGTTCCTGTACTTTATACCCCTGGCGTTAATGGGCTTTAAGCCGGTTGATATTCTCTTTATTTATTCAGCTACGCAGATCTGGGGCATATTTGTACATACCAAACTGATCAATAAAATGGGCTTTCTGGAATACTTTCTGGTTACGCCTTCCCACCACCGGGTACACCATGCTTCCAATGCCAAATACCTGGATAAGAACATGGGTATGTTCCTGATCATTTGGGATAAAATGTTTGGCACGTTTCAACCTGAATTAACGGATTTAGAATACCAACCCATTAAATATGGTTTAACCAAGCCAATTGAAAAAGAAACGCCCATGACCATCATCTTTCATGAATGGACGGCCATGTGGAAAGATGTAGCCCGTAAAGACATTGGCTTTAGAGAAAAATGGAATTACCTGTTTGGCCCGCCCGGCTGGAGCCACGATGGCAGCCGCCAAACCAGTGAAGAAATGCGCGCAGAAGAAAATGGCCAACCCACCACCGCTTTACAGAAAGAAGCTGCTATAGCCATCAAACGCTAAAATTTAAATCCCGTCAGTATATACTGCTGTAAGACGAGCCAGGATAACAGAAACCAAAAACACAGCGTAAAAAGCGACACACCTATAGCCTTTAATAAAGGGCCAATACCCGGTTTTCCCATAAACTGGCGGTAGGCAAACGAGCGATAGATAATGTCTGTCAATACGAAGAATACACCCGTTTGCGCAAAGTCAACCTTGCTTTGCCAGGGGACAATCAGCAGACTGTTGAACAACATAATAAACGAAATAAAGTACAGGTTGGCTACCAGGTGTTCGATGTAAGAATAGCGCGCCTTTTTGTAGAACAGCCAGAAGATTAAAGCGTACAGCGGCGTGATCACCATGTTTAACACATTTGAATATTTGGTGGCATAGTGAACAAAGTGCTTCATCCTTCCGGCCATCTCTAAAAACCGTTTCTGTTCTTCAACATTTTTGATAGAAGCCGCATGCTGATCCAGATTCATAATTGCCGCTTCATTCGGCAAATGAAACCAGGAAAGGCTTAATACCAGAATGGTGCCCACCACCAGAAAGAAGTTGACCGGTTTAAAATACTTTGCCCGCCTCCCATCAACATATTCCCGGGCTACTACGCCCGGCCGTACAGCCAGCGCCCTTACCAGGCTAAAAATACTTTTATCGGCATGGGCAAAGTAATGAACGAGCTCGTGCCACAGCTCATGAAAGCTTAACCGGTGGGTGGTGGCTTTTTGCCCGCAATCAGGGCAAAACTTATAGGATTGCAGGTTTGAACCGCAGTTTAAACAGTTAGTTGGGTGCATACAGTAAGATAAGCAATAGTTTTCTTGTGCCCTTTCCCGATAGATTGATTCTCAACACATTACTAAAAACAACCAATTGTTGGCACCGGTTGAACCCCGCCCCGATTGAACCATTTACCCGCTGCCCTGTTTTTTATTGCGGACCGCACAGAGGCACATTTGCACATTTTCCCCACCCCCGGTGGCAAACAGGTGTTAGTTACGCTGTTAAATGTTACCTTTGCGGCCTTAAAGGAAAACAGGCAACGTTTAGTTAAGAAACAAACTACAAACATACACGGGATTATGAATCTTTTTGAACAACAGAATACTGAATTCATCCGTCGACACATTGGACCCACTGAATCTGAAACCCGCCAAATGCTGCAGGTCATTGGTGAACCGAGCCTCGATGCACTGATTGATAAAACGGTACCAGCCGGTATAAGAATGAGCGAATCGCTGAGCATTCCGCCCTCCATCAGCGAATACGAGTACCTGCAACTGATCAAAGACATCTCGTTAAAAAATAAAGTATACAAAAACTATATCGGTCAGGGATATTTCGACACCATAACGCCCAGCGTTATTTTGCGGAACATCTTTGAAAACCCAGGCTGGTATACCCAATACACGCCTTACCAGGCTGAGATCTCACAAGGCCGCCTGGAAAGCCTGTTGAACTTTCAAACCATGGTAAGCGACCTTACCGCTTTACCATTAACCAACGCTTCGCTGCTTGATGAAGCAACCGCCGCTGCCGAAGCCATGACCATGTTCTTCAACACCCTGAACAAGGACCATGAGCATATAGTACGTCCTAAATTCTTTGTTGACAACGAGACATACCCCCAAACAAAAGATGTGGTGGTAACCCGCGGGGTACCTGTAGGCATTGAAGTGGTGTTTGGCGATTATCGCACTGCCAGCATTGACGACACCTATTTTGGCGCGCTGGTACAATATCCCAACGACAAAGGCGCCATAGAAGACTATCGCGACTTTATCAATAAAGTGCACGCAGCAGGCGCTTATGTAGCCATGGCTACCGATCTGCTGGCGTTAACGCTGTTAACTCCGCCCGGCGAACTGGGTGCGGATGTTGCCTTTGGTTCTGCACAACGCTTTGGCGTTCCTTTGGGTTTTGGTGGCCCCCACGCGGCCTTCTTCAGCGCCAAAGACGACTTTAAACGCAGCATACCCGGCCGTATCATTGGCGTAAGTATTGATGCCCAGAACAACCGCGCACTGCGCATGGCCCTGCAAACCCGCGAACAGCACATTAAACGCGAAAAAGCCACCAGTAACATTTGTACAGCCCAGGCCCTGCTGGCCAATATGGCTGCCATGTATGCCGTTTTCCACGGCCCTGATGGCTTGATCAAGATCGCTAAACGCGTTACGGTACTGGCAAACGCCCTGGCCGAAGAACTGGAAGCAGAAGGCTATGAACTGTTGCACAAGAACTTCTTTGATACCGTTGTATTTAAAGCGCCCAATGCAGCAGCTATTCGTCAAAAAGCAGAAGCAGCGCAGATCAACTTCCGCTATTATGACAATAATCTGGTAGGTATTTCACTCGATGAAACCACTACCCTTAGCGAAGTGCTGGATATTTTATTACTCCTCGATCAACCGAACGGACACAGCGTAGCCAGCTTTAGTGTAAGTGAAGATGCCGT
>CBIMFG010000170.1:0-7335 GCA_966243125.1 uncultured Niastella sp. | reverse complement strand
TTATTTTCAATAACCGGGTTGATGTACAAATACTAAAACCCAGCTTAGGCGATATTGCTGGCGTATTCTGCGCTGCTGCCCTGGTTGCCTAAGAAATGTTGAATGACGAATATTGAATATTAAATGTTAAAGTGGTTTTCACTTCGAAATTCGACATTCAATATTCATCATTCGATATTTATGTTAAGCTAATACAGTTATCAACGACTTAATGATAGCTGCCAGTTTCACGCCTTCCAGCACACGGCTTTCGGTGCCACCATGTTGTAAAATGGAATGTTCGTGCGAAGTAATGCACATTTCACAACCATTGATTGAAGAAACCACCAGGCTCACCAGTTCAAAAAATTCTTTGCCTAAAACAGGGTTCATCATAATGCTCATTTTTATACCGGCCGGGGTGTTGGCATAAAAATCCTTCTTCACAAAGTGACGGAACCGGTAGAAGATATTGTTCGCATTCATCAAAGAGGTGCACGAAACAATTTCAGCCAGTTCAGCATCGGTAGCGCCTGCTTCTTGTGCCTGTTTTAAAAAACTATCTTTCAGCAGATCAAATTTTTCATTTACCGCTACACTATATGCCAGTAACAACGCTTCCTTTTTATTCAGGTATTGCGTGTTGTTCAGCACATTGCTCACATTGATCTTCAGATCTTTTATATATCTCGATTCTACCTGTAATAATTGCTGTGCGGTAGCAGAAGGGGTATAGTCAGGTATTTGCAGATCATTCAACATATTGTTGAACGTTTCATTTTGTATCAGGGTATGCTGGCTCATGTTTTACATTTTGGTTTTAAAATAACAGGACCGGTTTTGCCGGTCCTGTGTATTGTTTCCCAAAGGGTGAAAATTAATTCATAGTCAGCTCAACGTTCTTCAGCGTTTCCTGTCCACCTTGCCAGTTACAGGGGCACAGTTCGTCTGTTTGCAAAGCATCCAGTACGCGAACCACTTCCTGTACATTACGGCCAACGTTCAGGTCGTATACACTTACCCAACGTACAATACCTTGTGGATCTATGATGAAGGTAGCACGCAGGGCCACCTTTTCTTCCTGGTCCAAAATACCCAGCTCTTCAGCCAGTGATTTTGATGTATCGGCCAGCATGGGGAATTTCAGATCACGCAGGTCGTTGTGATCTTTTCTCCAGGCTACGTGTACATATTCTGAATCGGTTGAAGCACCGATCAATACGGCATCTCTATCTGTAAATTCGCTGTGTTTTTTGTTGAATTCTGCGATCTCAGTAGGGCATACAAACGTGAAATCTTTTGGCCACCAGAACATCACCATCCATTTACCACTTGCACTGGCGTACTCGTTGGTTAATTCAATCAATTCTTTTCCTTTCTCAATAGATACAACTGCTTTCTTCTTAAAGGCCGGAAACTGACTTCCAATAGATAAAATCCTGTTACTCATATATGGGTTTATTATTTACAATTGAGCGGCTTGTTTAAACGCGCGCAAAGATGATAAAAAACCATATAGATTTTAATAAAATTATTCTATAAACGATAGATTTTATCTATTAGACTAATTAAAAATATAATTAAACGATTATGGATTTTTTCCTGGTACTTTACCGTTGGCCGAAACATTCCAGGAATCGCCCAATGTCAGAATAGCTCTTTCCCAGCCCCACCCGGCCCAGTACCCGGTGTTGCCGGGGTTGACGAATAAACCTGGAACCTGAAACCTGGAACTTTTTCCTGTTAAGCCTGGTTTTGGGGTTAAAACAGGGCTTCTCCCCCTCGGACATTTCCGACTTAACCAGTACCTTCGCACGGCTAAATCACAGTATCTGTTAAAAATCATTTAGCGTAATCATATGAAGTTCAGAAACTTTAAAATGGTCAGCTATGTTGTTTATGGCCGAGGCAGTTTTAACCAGCTCGATGAAATTTTAGCTCCACATAGAAAAGGCGATGCGCCCATGATCTTTCTTGTAGATCATTTTTTTGAAAAAGGCGCCGCTACCGGCGACGGTAAGCCGTTGATAAACCGTATTCCCCTGCGTGGTAAAGACAAAGTGATCTTTGCAGATGTTACTTATGAACCAAAAACCACCCAGGTTGATAAACTGGCCAAACAATTAAAGGATGAGTTTGGCACTGTGAGTGGCATTATTGGCATTGGCGGTGGTTCAACCCTCGACCTGGCCAAAGCGGTTTCTTTAATGATGAACAATCCCGGTTCTTCAGCCGATTATCAGGGCTGGGACCTGGTTAAACAAGCCGGTGTTTACAAAGCCGGTATACCAACCCTTAGCGGAACCGGCGCCGAAGTTTCCCGTACAACGGTATTAACAGGGCCAACCCGCAAACTGGGTATGAACTCAGATTTTACTCCCTTTGACCAAATAGTGCTTGACCCCGAATTAGCCGCCAACGCACCGGTTAACCAGCGCTTTTATACGGGTATGGATTGCTATATCCACTGTATTGAGAGTTTACAGGGAACCTACCTCAACGAATTCAGCAAATCATATGGCGAAAAAGCCCTTGAACTGTGCCGCGAGGTTTTTGTAACCAAAGACCATTGGGATGCAGAAAGCGACGACAAACTGATGATGGCTTCTTATGCAGGCGGTATGAGCATTGCCTATTCTCAGGTAGGGGTGGCGCACGCGGTAAGCTATGGCTTAAGCTATCTGCTGGGCACCAAACATGGCATTGGTAATTGCATTGTCATGAACCACCTGGACCCCTATTATCCGGAAGGCGTGGTGGAGTTTAAAAAAATGGTTGAGAAAAATAACATCGATATCCCCGTTGGTATTTGCAAAGGTTTAACCGATGAGCAATTTGATACCATGATCAACGTATCGCTGGGCATGAAACCCCTGTGGGAAAATGCGCTGGGTAAGGATTGGGAAAAAATTATGACCCGTGATAAACTGCGGGCCTTATACGAAAAGTTGTAATCACCTTACATCATATTTATGAAGCCGGAGTTGCCAGGGGTAACTCCGGCTTTTTGCATTGTGTATTTCTTCTTTAAGCCTTCCGCCTTAGGCGTTTTGCGTTAAGCGTTAATCATAATTTATTATTGGGCAATTCGGCCATTGCGTAAATTCACCACCACAAAAACCCTGTTGTATGAAAAATATATTTTTCGGACTTTCTCTGTTCGTAGCTGCCTCATCGTTTGGCCAGGATAAATATTCTCCTGCCATTAAACAAGGCACAAAGCTTAATTTTTCTGCTGTGGTGAACGGGCAAACATTTCCCTGCGTATTTTCATTGGATTCATTAACGGCCAGTTATGTTAAAGTAGGTTGGAGCGTGGAAGGTTTTGGCAGTGGCGGCTGGGTTATGAAAAGCAAATCCATTGAAAGTGGTAACCGTGGCTTCTGGAGCCAGCCCCAACCCGGCACCGTTGAAGACCTGGCCGATGACCAGGTGGCCATCATCTTCTCAAAAACCCAGTGGGATATGTTGCAAAAAGACAAAAAGATCAATTTTGATCAACAGACCTATACTGTAAAAACGCCCACCGAGCAACAACAATTAAAAATTTCTGGCAGGACTGTTGATGCATATTACCTGGAAAGTTCCAACGGTTCAACCCACATCTGGATCCTGAATAATGCCGCTACCCCTTTGTTATTGAAAATTGAAGGGAATACATTGGGGGCCGATCTTACGGTAAACTCTGTTGAATAGGCATAATTGCAGGTTTGGGCGGGTTTTATACATGACCATTTTAACCATGCGTTTTTAAACTGCAGGAACTCATTTTCAGATTTTTTAGCCATTTTTGTCATATGAGTATGAGCCCTCAGAAATACCTTCGCTATCTAATGTTGCCAAACTTGTTCGGAACCGCCCGAACCAAGGAAATATTGCAGGTTAATCCCACCGTTCTACCGCAACGCGAAGAAGCGAAGGAAGTCAAGATCTTCGTATATGAATACGATGCCCATTCCGTACAGGAGTATGGTACAGAAAGTGTAGCTGACTGCCTGCATTGCAAGGAAGGAAAATACATTAGCTGGATCAATATCGACGGGTTGCGTAAAAACGAAGTGGAAACCATTTGTAACGATTATGGCATTCACCCACTGATCATTGAAGATATTCTGAGCATCAACCAACGTCCCAAATTCGACGAGGTGGAAGGCGTTGTTTTTTGCCTGCTGAACATGTTATACTTCAACGAACAGAAAAAATCGGTAGAAGCAGAACAGATCAGCATTATATTGGGACCCAAATATGTGCTTTCTTTCCAGGAAGATGCCCAGCGCGACGTGTTCAATCCCATCAGGCACAGGCTCAAGATCAACAATGCCAAGATCAGGCAGCGCGGCGCCGATTACCTGTGTTATTCGCTGCTGGATATGATCGTTGATAATTACTTCATAGTCATGGAAAAAGTGAGCGAGCAGATCGAGATCGTGGAAGAAGAAGTGGTGCGCAATGCCAATACCCGCTCGCTGGCCCGCATAAACCAGCTGCGCAAAGAATTGATCGTATTGAAACGAAACTTTGCACCGGTGCGCGATCTTCTGAGCAATATCATTCGTAGCGAAAGCGAATTACTCGACGAAAGCACTACCAAATATTTTAAAGACGTATATGATCATATTATACAGGCCTATGATCTCAGCGAAAACTACCGTGATATCATCAGCAGTATGCAGGACCTGTATATAAACAACGTGAACCTGCGGATGAACGAAGTAATGAAGGTAATGGCCATAGTTACCTGCTTAATGGCACCCGCAACCGTTATTGGCGGCATCTTTGGAATGAACTTCGAAACCATCCCCTACATCCATAACAAATGGGGATTTTTTCTGGCAGTAGGCATCATGCTGCTGATCCCACTCTGGATGATCCGTGTTTTCAAAAAAAGAGGGTGGTTTTAATGCATTTGGTATGATGGTTTGATAGTGCTAATTCCCGAACTTTATAAGGAACGATTGAATTAACTATCAAATCAACCAAACAATTATTGCCATGCCCTCAAATCGACGTCATTTTTTAAAACAACTGGGTGGATTGGCAGCCGGCTTTGGCGCCGCTTCCACCGGATTATCTTTTATCAATCCGTCTGAATCAGACACAGCTCCTGCTCCTCTGTTTTTCACCATTTCCCTGGCCCAATGGTCGCTGCATAAAAAGCTCTGGGCAAAGGAAATGGATAACCTCGATTTTCCTTCCATGGCCAAAAATACCTATGGCATCAGCGTGGTAGAATATGTGAACCAGTTTTTCAAAGACAAAGCAAAGGATGAAAAATACCTGGCCGAACTATTGAAACGCAGTAATGACAACGGGGTTAAAAATCACCTGATCATGTGCGATGGTGAAGGCGACATGGGTTCGCCCGATGCCAAGGTAAGAAACCAGGCGGTAGAAAATCATTACAAATGGGTTGATGCTGCCAAGTATCTTGGTTGCACAACTATACGTGTAAACGCTTTCGGCCAGGGCAGTGCAGAAGAAGTGGCAAAAGCTGCGGCTGAGTCGCTGAGTAAACTCGGCGAATATGCCAGCAAAACAGGTATTAATGTAATAGTTGAAAACCATGGCGGTTATACTTCCAATGGAGAATGGCTGGCTGGTGTAATGAAAAAGGTAGGCCGCAAAAACGTGGGTACCCTCCCCGATTTTGGAAATTTCTGCATCAAGCGCGAAGACGGTGCACAATGGGGCGCTAAATGTATAGAGGAGTACGACCGTTATAAAGGCGTAGGTGAAATGATGCCTTTTGCCAAAGGTGTAAGTGCCAAAACCCATGATTTTGATGAACAGGGTAATTGCATTGAAACCGATTATTTAAAAATGCTGAAAGTAGTAAAATCAGCCGGGTTCAAAGGTTATATGGGCATAGAGTATGAAGGAGATAAATTAAGCGAAGAAGAAGGCATCAAAAAAACAAAGGCCCTGCTTGAACGAGTAGGCGCTATGATAAAGTAAGACGCAGTTTAAGGTTTAAGGTATAAGGTTTAAGGTCTTTAACTTTGAGAGGTCTGAGAATTGTCAGGCATTCCAAAATTCAGTCTTTATACCTTATACTTTAAACCTTATACCTTTAATAACTTGTTTCGTCTAATTTAACTTTCCCTTTGAAGGTCCAGAATACAAAGGAGGTGTAAGTTGCCACCAATGGCGTTCCTATTAATGCAATGATCAATAGTATCTTCATAGTCTTTGGCGATGCAGCTGCATTGTGCACCGTTATACTGTTTTCAGGATTTCCTTTTGAATACAACAAATAAGGAAACACTTCCAGCGCCACCATTATCAACAGTAAAGCAATAGTTGCTGAAGAAAAAATAAACGCATAGCTGTATTTACCTTTTTTCAACAACCTGGGAATATTGGCAATGGCCATTACCATTAAAATAGGAACAATAAAGGAAGAAGGATGTTCTCTGAAAAAATCGCTGAGGTGCGGTACATATAATAAAGTATACAAAGTAGTGATCACGAAACTCATCACAAAAAAGATGATGAACTGGCGCGCCAGTAAATAGAGTTTGGTATACAACCGGCTCTCAGTTTTCATGGTGAGATAAATAGCGCCATGCATCATAAACAAAGCCAGCGTGGTGATGGCCACCATAATTGAAAAGAAATTAAAGAACGATAACCAGTCGCCATCAAATTCCATGCGTTTGTTTAATGAAATACCATACGCTACATTGCCCAACATTAACCCGAGCGATAAAGAGATGATGATAGAAGCTACACAGTATACAACGTCCCAGGTTTTGCGCCACAACTTACCGGGGTCTTTACTTCTGAATTCTATAGCCACACCTCTAAAGATCAATCCTACCAAAAACACCATGAATGGAACATAGAACGCAGAAAAGATAGCTGCATAGGCTACCGGAAAACCAGCAAACAAAGCGCCACCACCAATAACCAGCCACACTTCATTTCCATCCCAAACCGGTCCAATAGCATTCAGGGCAATACGGCGACTTTGTTCTTTTGTTAAAAACAGGTGTAACGAACCAGCGCCCAAATCGAACCCGTCTAAGATCGCATACCCACTAATGACAGCGCCAAAAACTAAAAACCACCAAAGATTATAATCGAGTCCTAAAAATGTTTCCATTGTTTTCTTATTAGTAGTGAGTAGTATGGTTAGTGTGCTGCAATCGGTGCTTTTCCGGTGTGGTCTAATATGGGGTTATCACGTTTGCTACCTTCTTCAATATCTTCCTTGGTACCATAATCAACCGGGCCATGCACAATTTTCTTATTCAATAAATACAGGAACAGCACAAATAACAACAGGTACACTACAGCGAACATGATCAATGAAAACACCACCTGGTTGGCCGTTACTGTTTTTGACAACGCATC
>CBIMFG010000169.1:0-7335 GCA_966243125.1 uncultured Niastella sp. | reverse complement strand
GGCCTGGATGTGGCGCTGGTAATCGGCGGTTTGCCAAAAGGCCGTATCGTTGAGATCTACTGACCTGAATCTTCCGGTAAAACTACCATTGCTATCCACGTTATTGCAGAAGCTCAGAAAAAAGGCGGTATGTGCGCCATCATTGATGCGGAACATGCTTTTGACAGCCTGTATGCAAGAAAACTGGGTGTAGATGTAGATAACCTGCTTATTTCTCAACCCGACTACGGTGAGCAAGCCCTTGAAATTGCTGACCGCCTTATTTTATCAGGCGCCCTGGATGTAGTGGTAATTGACTCTGTGGCCGCCCTGGTGCCTAAAGGCGAGCTGGAAGGCGAAATGGGTGACAGCAAAATGGGTTTACAGGCCCGTTTGATGTCTCAGGCCCTGCGTAAACTCACCGCTACCATTAATAAAACAAATACCATTTGCATCTTTATTAACCAGCTGCGTGAAAAGATCGGCGTAATGTTCGGTAACCCCGAAACCACTACCGGTGGTAACGCCCTGAAGTTCTATGCATCGGTTCGTTTGGATATTAGCCGCAGCGCACAAATTAAAGACGGCGACGAAGCCATCGGTAACCGGGTTAAGGTAAAAGTGGTAAAAAATAAAGTAGCTCCTCCTTTCCGTGCCGCAGAATTTGACATCGTATTCGGTGAAGGCATTTCAAAAATGGGTGAAATAATCGATATGGGTGTTGAACTGGGTATTGTAAACAAAAGCGGAAGCTGGTTCAGCTACAACTCTGACAAGCTGGGACAGGGACGTGATGCGGTTAAAACGCTATTAGGTGACAATCCTGAGCTGGCGAACGAAATTGAGACCAAGATCAGAGAGAAAGTTAAAGAAATGCGGGATGCTTCTTAAGCCCGCTACATCGCATAAGTTGTGAAAATGGGCAAGTTTGAAAATGGCAAGTGATTTCTATGCGGTTTTCATTTTCACCTTTTCGAATTTGCACATTTGCACATAGTTTTTAGAATTTATATGGGTTAGTAAGTAAAACGCCCCGGTTCGACCGGGGCGTTTTTTTTGTAAATAACTTTTTCTATAAGGGATTTATGTTGGGTAGGTTAGTACGGTATTTCTATAAAATAAAAAAGGGGTCTGAATAGAAATTCAACCCCGCTTTTAAAATCCAATATCCTATGAAAAACCGAGGTAAAAATAGTGTTGAAATCTGATATCTGCAATACCATTTTGTGGTAATAGTAAAAATACCAAGTTAATTCGAAGATTTAATAGCTGTTTCTACGTATAAATACATGCATTATTTATCTGTATAATGCAAAGAGGTTCAATTAATTACACATTGTTAAACAGACCGGTTTTTAAAAAACTGTCTGCCGTCAGGAAAGTTATTGACATTTTTAAATAAAAGGTCTTTGCATTTGCTAGTTCGGTTCAGCAAACCTTTAATCACCCTTGCCTTTAGTTCTTCTGCAGCTTTTCCTGGGTTAATAAACCCGTAGTATGATTATTTATTCGCAGAAAATAAATGCCTTTTTCAAGCGCTGTAACATTCAGGGTTTGTAGGCCCTGCAGGTTGTCGATGCTCATGCGCTGTTTGCCGGTGGCATCAACAATTTGAATATCGGCTACTGCCTCAGATCGTACAATTAAGATATTATCTACCGGGTTGGGATAAAAACGAAAGGAAATATCACCTGCCACCAACGCCTCTTTAGATTTTGAGAAAGCCTGTTGAAAACCATCCTTACCCGAAAAGCGTACGCGGTATAAACTGCGGCCCCGTGCCGGCGAATCATCTACCCATTCATTATCGGGCTTCAGGTCTGATTGTTTTAAAACCGCCACTACCTCAAACTCACGGCCACCACTGCTTCTTTCAATAGAAGCAAAGGTGAACATAGAATCGGTGGGTTGTTTCCAGTTTAAAACAACCTTCGAGTTTTCTCGAACATTCAAAGTAAGATCAGTAATATAAGTGGAAGAGTCTGTTGTATCAGAGATGGCCACCGGTGGTACCGATGGAACTTCCTGCGCTGTACATACATGTACAAGCAGGCATAATAAATATACCAATGCGCCTTTCTTCATTGAATTAATGGGTCAACTTTCTGGAACTTCACTATTTACAATTACTGTGCCCGAATAAAATAAACGTTTGTCAGTGTAATAAAATTCAACCCCGGCAGTTAAAGTTTTTCAAAAGTCAATTACCTTGTTCCCGCTTATATAAACAACCAAGAACATAAGTCTATGCTTAGAGTAAGAAAATTAAATGCCCGTAAACGTATTGCACTGGTAGCACACGACAACAAGAAGAAAGACCTGATAGAATGGGCAGAGTTTAATAAGACGGTGCTGGCCCGGCATGAATTATTTGCCACCGGCACAACCGGCAAATTGCTCGAGAACAGCCTCGACCGGCCGGTGAAAGCCTTACTCAGCGGGCCTTTGGGCGGCGATCAGCAAATTGGCGCTCTTATTGCCAGCGGCGACTTAGACGTTCTTATTTTCTTTTGGGACCCTATGGAAGCACAACCGCACGACAGCGACGTAAAAGCATTATTGCGGGTAGCCATTGCCTGGAACATCATTGTTGCCAACGATCGCGCTACTGCCGATTTTATTCTCACCTCGCCCCTTATGAGTGAAGAGTATATGGCCAACATTCCCGATTACACTTCTTATCTGAACCGGAAAATTTAACGTTTACTATAGCCTCCAGCCTTACCTGGCAAGCCATTTCACCGAACTTTTAAAAGCGAAAGCCGTTTATAATAAACCTGGCCCTTTCCAAAGTTTACACACTTTGGAAGGGGTTAAGGCGGTAAATTTGAGTACACAATTGTACCTTATTCTTTTCCTTTATAAACTATGGCTTTTAAATTACACGCACCATACCAACCATCCGGCGATCAGCCGGAAGCTATTCGTCAGCTTGTAACCGGGCTGCGCGATGGCGAACAGTTTCAAACCCTGCTGGGGGTAACCGGTTCCGGTAAAACCTTTACCGTGGCCAATGTTATTCAGCAGGTTCAAAAACCTACGCTCGTACTCACCCACAACAAAACCCTGGTGGCCCAGTTGTATGGGGAGTTCAAACAATTCTTTCCAGAGAATGCAGTAGGCTATTTTGTTAGTTATTATGATTACTACCAGCCCGAGGCTTACATGCCGGTAAGCGATACCTATATTGAAAAAGACCTGAGTATCAACGAGGAACTGGATAAACTGCGCCTGCAGGCCACTACCGAGCTGCTCAGCGGCCGCCGGGATATTATAGTGGTAGCCTCTGTTAGCTGTATTTATGGTATTGGTAACCCCGCCGAGTTTGAGAATGGGATCATTCGCATTCACCAGGGACAGGTAATTAGCCGCCAGGGCTTTTTACATGCGCTGGTAAACTCCCTGTACAGCCGCAGTACCATTGAATTTAACCGGGGCAACTTTCGCGTGCAGGGGGATACGGTTGACATTAACCTGCCCTACGTTGACTTTGGCTATCGCGTTACTTTCTTTGGAGATGAAATTGAATCCATTGAAAGCATTGATATAAAGACCAACAAACGCATTGGGGTAGTGGATAACGCCGCCATCTTCCCCGCTAACCTGTATCTGGCGCCGAAAGACATCATTAATACCATTCTGGCCGAAATTCAGGATGAAGCCGCCGCTCAGGTTGAATACTTTAAAAGTGTGGGCAAATTCATTGAAGCCCAACGCCTTAATGAACGGGTGAATTATGATGTGGAAATGATTCGCGAGCTGGGTTACTGTAATGGGGTGGAAAACTATTCGCGGTTCTTCGATCGCCGCTACCCCGGCACCCGTCCTTTCTGTTTGCTGGACTACTTTCCGAAAGACTTTTTATGTGTGATAGATGAAAGCCACCAAACAGTTCCACAAGTGAGTGGTATGTACGGAGGCGACAGAAGCCGCAAACTGGTGTTGGTTGATTATGGGTTTCGCCTGCCATCTGCACTGGATAACCGGCCACTGAACTTTCACGAGTTTGAGTCCATGCTCGATCAAACCATTTTTGTATCAGCCACACCCGGTGATTATGAACTGGAAAAAACCGGTGGCGTGGTGGTAGAACAGGTGGTTCGCCCCACTGGTTTGTTAGACCCGCCCATTGAAATTCGCCCCAGCGTAAACCAGATAGATGACCTGTTGGATGAAATTGATAAACGTGTTACAAAAGGCGATCGCGTGCTGGTGACCACCCTCACCAAACGTATGGCCGAGGAAATGGACAAGTACCTGCATCGAATTAATATAAAGTCGAAATACATTCACAGTGAGGTGGATACCCTGGAACGGGTGGAAATCTTAAGACAATTGCGATTAGGCGAAATTGATGTACTGGTAGGGGTGAACCTGTTAAGGGAGGGTCTCGACCTTCCAGAGGTATCGCTGGTTGCCATTCTGGATGCTGATAAAGAAGGTTTCCTGCGTAATGAAAAATCGCTGACCCAAACGGCTGGCCGCGCGGCCCGTAACGTAGATGGCCTGGTGATCTTTTATGCAGATACTATGACGGAAAGCATGCAGCGCACCATTGACGAAACCACCCGCCGCCGTGAAAAACAAATTGCCCATAATACCTTACATGGTATTACGCCCAGAACAGTAATTAAATCGCGCGACCAGGTTTTTGCGCAAACCTCTGTGTTGGATATTAAAGGATTTGATCCTAATAACCCACATGCGATAGCGCCGAGTGAAGACCTGGTTACTTATGCAGCAGAAGAACAGGTGGTGTATCAAACCATTCCACAAATGGAAAAAGCCATTGCCAAAACAAAGAAGGAAATGGAGAAAGCCGCCCGTGATCTTGATTTTATGGAAGCTGCCCGCTTGCGCGATGAAATGTTCGCCATGCAAAAACAGTTACAGGAAATGAAAGGGTAATCCCGACTAAAGCCGGGACTCGGTAATTTTCTATGGTAAATAGAAATATTTACAGGAAATTACCGTGTACTATATACTATTTCTACAAACACTCCGTTTTTCAAGCGTTCAAAATCAACCCCTAAATCCAATACTTTGTGATTATGAGAGCCCGTCGTATGCGTCGCCGCTTACTGAATTTATTTGCACTTGCCTGCCTGGCATTTGCTCTTTATCTAACTTATTTTACAAGACCAGAACTTGCGCAGCAACAATCCCGAATGAAGACTGTTCAGGGGCCAAATGGTGCAACCGCGTCATTACACAAAGCGCATTGATTAAATCAAGGCAAGTTAGGATTCAAGTAATTATTCTCCATTAGCCTGCATAACACAGGTGGGGAACACTCCAATATTAGGTTAATTAGCCATCGGGTTATATACCGGTATAACTATCGGGCCGATGGGCTAATTAACCAATTTTTTTAGCAATTTAGTCCCTAACTTCGGGGCAATTGTGAATTTTAATTGGAGGATACCATAATGGAGAATCAATCTACTGAAAAGAAAGTTTTTTTGCTCGACGCCCTGGCGCTGATCTTTCGTGCATACTATGCATTGATCCGCAATCCACGAATTACCTCAAAAGGAAAGAACACCAACGCCCAGTTTGGTTTCATTAATACCCTGCTCGATCTCATCAACAACCAAAAGCCAACGCATATGGCTGTTTGTTTTGATACGCAGGCGCCCACCGAACGGCATACAGAATTTGCTGAGTATAAGGCTAACCGCCAGGAGGCGCCTGAAGACCTGATGGCCGCCATTCCTGATATAAAAAAAATTATCCGTGGTTTCAATATCCCCGTGTTGGAAGTAGACGGGTTTGAAGCCGATGACGTTATTGGCACCCTGAGTAAAAAAGGAGCCGCTGCCGGTTATGTGGTGTATATGGTAACGCCCGATAAAGATTATGGTCAGCTGGTAGATGGCAATATAAAAATTTACAAACCTGGCTACCAGGGCGGCGATGCTGAGATCCTTGGCGCCAAGGAAGTTTGTGAAAAATGGAACATCAAAGAAGTGCATCAGGTTATTGACATCCTTGGCTTAATGGGTGATGCGGTAGATAACATTCCTGGTATAGCCGGTGTGGGTGAAAAAACAGCTGCCAAGTTGTTGAACGAATATGGTACGCTGGAGAACGAGCTGTAAAATGCCGACAAAATAAAAGGTGCGCTGGGCGAAAAAGTACGCAATGGCCGCAACGCCGCCATCCTCTCAAAAAAACTGGCCACAATTATTACTGATGTGCCTGTTGAGTTTCATGAAGAAGACTTCAAACTAAAAGAATGGAATCGCGACCTGCTAAAAGAAGTGTTTACTGAGCTGGAATTTAAAACCGTAGCTAAGCGCATTTTGGGTGAAGAAATTTCCGTTGTACCAGGCGCTGTACCACAAGGCGTTCAAACCGATTTGTTTGGCCAGCCTGTAGAAGCAGGGAAAGCAAAAACCGAAGCCAAAGCCACCCAAACAGCAGAAGCAGGTGATGCGGACCGGGCCCAGGATGGCGACATTGTTCACGCCGGTAAAAACATTCATAACACGGCCCACCAATACCGCACTATACAGGAAGCCGACGCCATTAAAAGCCTCATAAAAGAATTACTCGAAGAAAGAGAGATCTGCTTTGATACTGAAACCACAGGCATTGATGCCAATGATGTGGAACTGGTGGGCATGAGCTTTTCATTTAAACCCGGCGAAGCTTACTATGTTCCCTGCCCGGCCGATCAGGAAGCCACCCGTTCTTTATTAAAACAATTTGAACCTGTTTTTAATAGAGAAGATGTGCTGTGGATTGGTCAGAACCTGAAATACGATATGCTGGTAATGAAATGGTATGGCTACGAATTAAAAGGCGAAACCTTTGATACCATGCTGGCCCACTATGTAATTGAACCCGATGGCAAACGCAGCATGGATATGCTCAGTGCCCAGTTTCTGGGTTATGAACCGGTTCACATTGAAGAATTGATTGGGAAAAAAGGTAAGAACCAACTGAACATGCGCGATGTGGCCGTTGACAAGATCAGTGACTACGCCGCAGAAGACGCCGATATAACTTTACAGTTGAAACAGGTGTTGTTACCGCTTATCAAGACCAGGGAAGTAGAAAAAGTTTTCAGTGAAGTAGAAAATCCATTGGCAAAAGTGTTGATGGCAATGGAATACGAAGGCGTTAAAGTAGACGTTGAATTTCTTCGGGAATACTCAAAAGAACTGGAACGCGAGGCCGCCAAAGCAGAAGATAGTGTGTATGAGCAGGCCGGCGTTAAATTCAACCTGGCTTCGCCCCGTCAATTAGGTGAAGTACTTTTTGAAAAATTAAAGCTCGACCCTAAAGCCAAGAAAACAAAAACAGGTCAATACGCTACTGGTGAAGATGTATTGGCAAAACTGGCCAGTC
>CBIMFG010000168.1:0-7338 GCA_966243125.1 uncultured Niastella sp. | reverse complement strand
TTGTGGGGGCCGCACCTTTTTTAGCAGGAGCGGTTTGTTCTTTTTTAGCTACTTCTTTTTTTGCAGGGGCTGTTTGAGCGAAGTTCATTCCTACGCAGGCCAGTAAAAAGCAAACAACAAAAACTACTTTTTTCATGATACTTAATTTTTAAAGTGAAAGGGACCACTGGTTATCTATCAAAATTAAATCCAATTGATCAACCAAAAATTGCATTAACTTCCTATTAAAAAATATCCCTTGCCGTCAGTAGCCGAACGTATACAAAACTTTAACAGTAACCGCCTGCCTTTTTATACTGGGTTGAAATACCAGGCCATGGCTAAAGATCCGTTTTACTTTTTCAGAGGTACGGCTCATTTGTTTTATGAAGACCTTGCCAGTGCCAATACCCTGCCAGCTTTACCCCTTACCTGGGTATGCGGCGATTTGCACCTGGAGAACTTTGGCAGCTACAAAGGCGATAACCGGCTGGTATATTTCGACCTGAATGATTTTGATGAATCGGCCCTTGCGCCCGTTGCCTGGGAACTGGCCCGCATGGTTACCAGTATTTTTGTGGCCTTGAACACTATGAACGCAGGCACCCCGGAAGCTAAGAACATGGGGCTGTTGTTCCTAAAATCGTACGCCCAGGTATTAAGCAAGGGCCGGAGCCGGTACATTGAACCGCAAACCGCCCATGGCATTGTACAATCCTTTCTGCTAAAAGTGGTAGAACGCAAACAAAAAGACCTGGTAAAAGAACGCACCATTAAAAAGAACGGGGATATTAAGTTGCTGATAGATCGCAAAAAGCTGTTCCCCATTGATCAGGAAGAAGATCCCGCACTTATAAAAAGACTCACAGAGTTTGTGGATGGCTGGATGGTGAACATCCATCACCACCGCTTTCAGGTAATTGATGCCGGTTTTCGAATAGCCGGAACTGGCAGCCTGGGCCTTAAACGCTATCTTTTTTTACTGGAACGGATGAATGAAGAGCGGAAATACCTGTTGCTGGATATGAAACAGGCGCAGCCGTCTTGCCTGAAAAGGTATTTCCCCCATCAGCAACCCGCCTGGTTATCGGAGGCTGCCCGCGTGGTAGCAGTGCAGGAACGCATGCAAAACATTTCACCGGCTCTGTTGCGTCCGGTGCTTTTCAACAACGAATCGTATGTGATAAAAGAAATGCAACCCACGGCGGATAAGATCAATTTCGCCACCCTCGAAAACCAGTTTGATGATATGGAAGAAGTGCTGGGCAATATGGCGCTGCTCACTGCATCTGCCCAATTAAGAAGTTCGGGCCGGCAGGGTTCGGCCATTGCAGATGAACTGATGGATTTTGCCCGCGACGAAAGCTGGATCCCCGCCATACTTGAATACGCAAGGCAATATGCCAACCAGGTAAAAGCTGATTACAACCAATACCTGGCGGCTTACACAACTGGTTATTTTGTAATATAGTTTATCGTTTGCCTATCCAGTGCGGGTAAATAGGGGTCTGCTCGCTCACTGCATCTAATTGTGCCAGGTGTTCAGGCGATAAACTCCAGCCCGTTGCATCCAGGTTTTCCAGCAACTGCTTTTCATTGCGCGCGCCAATAACGACATTCGAAACGGTGGGTTTATTCAGCAACCAGTTAATGGCAACCTGAGAAACCGATTTGCCTGTTTCGCCTGCCACCTGATCCAGCACATCAATTACATTATACACATGCTCCTCTGCTACGGGTGGCGCTCCGGCCAACTGGCCTGCTTTAACGCGTCCTTCGGGTAGGGGGCTATTCCTTCTTATTTTACCGGTAAGGCGTCCCCAACCCAGCGGGCTCCAAACCATGAGGCCCATACCCTGATCCTGGAACAAAGGCATTAACTCCTGTTCGTAATCGCGCCCAATAAGGGAATAATAACCCTGATAGATCACATATTTTTCCAGGCTATGCCGTTCTGCAACCGACAATGATTTCATCAGCTGCCAGGCGGTGAAGTTGGAAGCGCCGATGTATCTTACTTTTCCGCTGGTAACCAGGTGATCGAGTGTGCGCAGGGTTTCTTCAACCGGAGTCTCTTCATCAAACGCATGCATAAAGTATACGTCAAGGTAATCGGTACCCAGGCGTTTCAAACTGTCTTCTGCTGCTTTTATAAGATGATAGCGGGAAGAACCTTTTTCGTTGGCATCGGCTCCCATATAAAAGTGCGCTTTGGTAGCGATGAGCACTTTATCGCGACGGCCTTTTACAGCGGCGCCTAAAATTTCTTCAGATGCACCTTGCGAGTACACATTTGCGGTATCGAAAAAGTTCATGCCCCGTTCAAGGCTTACGTGCACCAGGCGGGTGGCCTCTTTTATATCTGTTTCGCCCCAGGCTTTAAAAAACTCATTGGTGCCGCCAAAGGTGGCGGTGCCTAAACTTAATACGGGTACCTTTAATCCCGACCGGCCTAAATTTCTGTATTCCATGTGCTGTTTATTTACCACAAAACTGCATACAGCGCCGCCGGGGACAAAGGACATTTATCACTAATATGGTGTGACAATTATCACGCGCTTGCCAGGCGGCTCAGGGTTTCGCGCGAAACACCCAGGAAAGAAGCGATCAATGATTTGGGAACACGTTGCAACAGGTTGGGATAGTTGGTAAGCAGGTGTTCGTACTGGTCTTTAACGCTACAACTTATTAAACACAAGATGCGGCGTTGCATTTGAATATAATGATCGGTGGTTTTCTTTCTGAAGAAGTGTTCCATTTTCTGCAACTCGCGGCAAAGCTTTTCGCGGTTGGGTAAAGTAATAAACAGGGTATCGCAATCTTCGAGACAATCAACCTGCAACGTGGCAGTGGTTTGATTGTGATACGCCTGCGGGTCGGTGATCCAGCAGCCTTCCATTCCAAATTGAATAATGTGTTCTTTACCTTCCGAATCTATATGGCATACTTTCATTAATCCGTTCATCAGGAAATAGTCGTTGTGCACATACTCGCCTTCTCTGATGATGATCTGGTGCTTCTTCAATTTCTTTGGGGAGAAGTGCGACAGCACCAATGCAAATTCCTCATCGGTCAATGATACAATCTCTTCAATTTGTTGGCGCAACTGGTTGCTCATAGTATTATCTGTTACTTCTTTTGATCACCAAAAAGTTAACCACCCATTGAAAGGCAATAAATGCTATAACAAATGCATATGCCATGGTGATGGTAGCCGCATTATTGGTAAATGCCATCCAAATAGTAACCAATCCCAATACGGCCATAACAATGGTGTACAACATAATATAGTTGTATTTTGAAGGCAAAAACATTACGCCACAAAAGATCATCATCACAAAACCATAGGCTGCTACTATCAGGTATTTATCCAGCGGGGAGTATAAATACATACCTAAACCCGTTAATAAAACAACCAGGGCCAGGGCTACAAAGTTGGAGCTTATTTTTTCCTGTTTGTTTAACAGAAACTTGCCATACGCATTAAAACGAAGAAACAAATTGCTGAGGGGTTTTATAACCCAGGTTGAAAAAGCAAACAGGGTAAGTAAAATGATTACCGGAACCAGAATTGGCCGCAGGCCCGGACTATAATCAGCCAGCTGGTTCAAAGCCTGGGTACCAAACCAAAGCCCCAGTAAAATACCCCATTGGTATTTTGCCGCCATATTCCCGATCCAGAATGAATATTTCAGGAACAACCGGTATACCGGGTTGGTGGCCTTCAGCGCTTCTATCATACCTCTTTGAGCATATTCAAAATTGGGATCGTTCTTCAACGCTTCCTTAAAGTGTTTCAACGCTTTTTTATGATCGCCTTTTTCCAGCAGTCCCCAGCCATAGTTGGAATGGGTATATGCGTTATTGGGATCATTTCTTAAAGCGCCTTCAATGGTAGCAAACGATTCTTCTTTTCTATTCAGTTTTATCAGAACCGTGCTTCTTACGTTCAGCGCCAGCAGGTCTTCGGGATCAATGGCCAGGGCCTCGTTTGCCAGGCGCAACGATTCATCGTATTGTTTGCGGGCTAATTTTATATTCGCGAACCAGGCAAAATAATCTGCTGTATAGGGATCGAGCGAAAGCGCTTCTTCTATGCTTTTCTCCGCATCGTCGTACTTATCCTTCTGTATATCTATGCGCGATTTAATAAAATATAAATGCGCTGTATCGGGCGAAAGACCAATGGCATCTTCAATAATACTGGCCGACTCTTCTACCCTGTTCTGCGCCAGGTTCAACTCCGACAATAACGCCAGGTATTGTATATTGGTAGGTTCCTGTGCCAGTAATTGCCTCAGGATCTTTTCTGCCGCGTCGTACTTTCTTTGTTGAATAAGAATACCAACCTTCGATAGACTATACTCCGTCATGTCACTTTTTTATTTTTAAATAGGATAGGATATCGTCATACAAACCGGAATCATTGGCAAACATGGCGAAGTTCTTGGCGGTCATAAACCATTCCTGGGTACTTGCTTTGTGCTTTTTAACGGCACTCAACAGGTCTTTTGTTTCAATAGGTTTGGGAATGCCATCGGTGAAAGAAGATTCCAGCTTTAGTTCTATGGCTATGTCAATGATGGCGTCCAGATCGGCGCCGGAATAGTGCTCCGTCTTTTTCGCCAGTTGAGAATAGTCGATAGCATCAATTGGTTTATTCTTCAATTTTAACTGTAGTATCGATCCCCGGGTGGTTTCATCTGGCGGGGGCACAAATACAATGCGGTCGAACCGGCCGGGTCTTCTGAAAGCGGGATCCAGGTTCCAGGGGGTGTTGGTAGCGCCAATGATGAGCACGCCTTCGTTGCTGGTATCAATACCATCCAACTCCTGTAAAAACTGGTTAATAAGGTGGCGGCCGGCAGATTGTTTCATATCGGTTCTGCTGGCGCCTAATGCATCTATTTCATCAATAAATAAAATACAGGGCGTATTGTACCGGGCCAGCTCAAAGATCTCGTGCAGGTTTTTCTCACTGTTCCCGATCCACATGTCCAGTATGTCGTTCAAGCCCACAGTGATGAATTTCGCGTTTACCTGTCCGGCCGTTGCTTTTGCCAGAAAGGTTTTTCCGCAGCCGGGCGGGCCATATAATAAGATACCACCGCCTATCTTTTTGCCATATGCTTTATACAGTTCAGGATGCATCAATGGCTTTATGATCTTCAGTTCAATCTCTTTTTTCACGGCATCCATACCACCTACATCGCTGAAATTGATGGATGGCTTTTGTAAAAAGCGGCTGTCATATAGTTCTTCTTCGGCTGCATCGGGTTCCTCACGGCCACCTTTACCCGTAAATGACTATCCAGTTCTTCATCGAAGAAATTGGGGTCAATAGATAATACTTTTTTATAGGTTTCAAGCGCCCGGGCAATTGAGTTTTCTTTTAGCAGTCCTTTAGCATACAGCGTAAGCGCCTCTACATCGTTGTGACCGCTGTCAATAAACTCTTCCAGTATTACATTACAGGCGGAATAATTCCCTTTTTTGTAGAAAACCTTTGCCAGCCCAATGGTGGCTTTTGTATCGCGACGTGATGATTTTAAGATCAGGGTGTATTCAGCTTCAGCTTCCTCCAGGCGGTTTAGTTCCAGCAATGTATCGGCCAGCAACAACCTCAGGGGATTATTGTTGGGCGAATGCCGCAACGCTTCCCGCAAACTTTCAATGGTATTCTCGTTCATTATGCAATTTGTATTACAGTCGACGTAAATATTTATTAATGGAACGTTAAAACCGCGCGCAGATGGCCGCACCCTGCTTTGTATTCCAAAACGGGCGAAATATACAAAATAGCGGGGGATAACTGTTATTTTACGGTGTAATTAATGCTTAATGCTCCGGTAATGCATACCAGTGGCGATACACTTTACTGATGTAGGTGGCCAGCAGTACCAGCAACAACAACGACCCACCTATTTCTGCATACAGATAATATTGCTCCATAAATGGTGTATAGTAGGTGCCGTACTCCCGGTAGTATTGTTCTCTTTTTAATCGATAAATAAAATCCACTACCAGCAGCGGTAATAAGGGCACAATAAATACAAAGAGATTGGTTACAATGCCCAACACCACACTTCTTTTGGTTGATGAGAACGTAAAAACAGACCCGATGAAAAACAGCAATGTATACACAATCATCCAACCAATAAATGTGTTGTCTCCGCCACGGATCATTGACATTATGAGCGCGGTAAAAATGGTTAGCAACAGGCCGCTCAACAGGGAAAGGAAAAATGTACGCACGGTAGTATGCCTGAAAATAAAGATCAGTAAAGTGATCACCAAAGTGAAATAATAAAACACGCGGGTCTTGTCTGATAACTGTTTTCCTGAAAAGCTGTACTTCTTCGAAACGAGATTGTTGATGTTGCTGTTTAAATTTTCTATCCGGTGGTTCTTCCTTACAACAATATAGGGCGCATCACCTGGTTGAGGCTGCTCTACATAATAAGTATAATTATATCTGTTATACTTATTTTTCAGCTCATTTAACTCCTTAGTTATAGCGTGTAGCTCTCTCGCGGTTGGTGGCTGTTTAAGCGCTATGTTATAGAGCTCAAATGAAGTCAGGATCTTTTCTTTGGTATAATCTGCTAGCGAATACCCCGACACAAATTGCAGTTGGGGTGTTTTATAAACCAGCGCCAGCGTGTCATATAATTTAGTTACACTATCTGCCTGCGCCAGTTTGTCTTTAAAGGTTACCGTATCCACTATATAAAAAGCATGTTCATGCATATGAACTGCGCCATTGGGAGCTACTTCTGCCGCAACTTCCACGTCATAGTCAGTGTGATAGTCTTTATATTTAGGTTTGTTTACCGGCTTTAAACTGCGTGAAGCTGCAACCGTGTCATACTTCCAGTCCTTATTCAAAATGGTATGTTCAACCTGACATAATTTAATGTTCAGATTGTTGATATCCTGCGCCAGTTCTTTATCGCCCAATGCTGCATTGGCCCGAACACATTCAACAGCCGGATAAATAAATACCGATGAAATGATGATACCAGTTGAAACAAAATACAAAAGGAATGTTAGCAATGCATGCAGCGGCTTAATGTTACCATATTTCTTGAACACATTAAACCGAAGCAGGTAAATAAGCCATACTGTAAGGGCTATTATTGCAATGATGATGGTGAAGCCAATCCAATACGCCGCTTTTGACCTGCCCAATGCTTCCATGGGCGACAGAAAGCAAAGACCCGCTAGCAGCACATTAAATAAAATACCATAGTATAATACCAAATGCACCCGCGTACTCCATACAAGCGGGTTATGCTGCAATAATTTTTGTTCAGCTCTTTTAAGGAACCCTGGCATCAGGGGTCTGTTTATGTTCAT
>CBIMFG010000167.1:0-7358 GCA_966243125.1 uncultured Niastella sp. | reverse complement strand
AAACGCTGAACACCATCTTGCAAAATATACCAGACCCTATTCTCACGCACCAGCCCGATGGTAAATGGTCGGTGAAAGAACAACTGGGGCATCTTGCTGTGATGGAACCTTTATGGCGCACCCGCATTCATGATATACTGGAGAAAAAACCGGTATTAACGCCTACCGATCTTGACAACAAAAAAACGTCGGAAGCCGGTTTTAACTATTATACCATTGCCGAACTGTTGGAACATTTTGCCGATGAAAGAAAGGAAACATTATTACTCCTCGACGGCATTAACGTAAAAGACCAGAATGGCACCAGCTTACACCCGCGCATGCAACAACCCATGCGCATCATTGATATTATGTATTTTACGGCAGAGCACGACGATCATCATATGGGCGTGATGCAGGAGATTATAAATGGTTTTGCGTGAGATTGGCTATCCTTCGGTCACCACATTTTCAACCGCTTTAGTTTTTTCAGCAGTAGTTGAGTGGCCGTTTTCGGGCGCTTCTTGGCCTTGTTTTTCACCTGGTTTACGCAGGTTGTCGAGTGCATTTTGCATGTGTTGAACCCAGCCATCCATTTCATATTGCAAAACCTGCTCAGTATGTTCAACCAATGAATCAATGTTAACCTGGTCGGTCTGTTCTTCGGGCCGTAAGCCATACCACCAGGAGCGGATATTCTTGAGATCTTCCCCGGTTTGATTATACTTGATCAAAGTAGTTTCCGTTTGCCGGTAGCCAAAATAAGTAGCTATGGCTGTTACAATAGCAGTGGTAAGTGGTAACCATATTTGAAATTTAAGTGCTACCAGCAGGGTGCCTGTTCCTGCGATCACATATGCCATGATTGAATAACGTTTCAGTTGTTTTCCCAGTTTTTGCGACTTGCCGGTAAAATAACTGATCTGGTCGCCCACTCTTAAGTCAACATATTTATCGGGCGTAAGTACACTTAAGCCATCATCGCTTTCACCGGCTCCATACATAACAGGTGGTATGGGGCCTTCATAAGGTATAATGGTGGAAGCGTTTACCTCGGTATGCATTATACGACGGGTTATATTTTCTACAGCCTGTGACAATTGCTTTTCCGGCTCTTTGGTATATGCACCACTTCTAACCCGGTATTTGTATATTTCGCGTTTTATAGACTCTGCGCCGCTTCGCAACAGCAGCCACTTATTGCCCGCCTTAAAACGACTGTTTACGGTTAATAAAACAGTCAATGAAATAGGTACAATTAACAGCATGTAATAAATAATGCCCCGCGAGATTACTTGTAGTTTTTGCTGCCAGTCAATAGCAGCTGCATAGGCAGCCTTAAAGGAGAGTTCGATCCCTTCTTCATCAACAGGTTTGTGAATCAACTCGTAAATGATAACGAGCGCCGTTCCAGTAATACCTGTCCAGATGATTGCTTTCTGAAGTTGATTAAATGTTTTTTGCTGGCGTGCGGCGTTCTTGTCAAAATTGGCAAACGATTGCCAGGCCTGCATCAATAAATTATCAACGCCCAGTTTGCGAATGATCATGCGTTCTATGCTACATACCGGATCGTGAAGCTGGAATATTTGAATTTCGCCATCGGCTATTATTTCGGCAACCTGCGAATCGCGTGAATTGGTGGTTTTTTCGGTAATTGCTTTTGCTATTTCATCAGCCAGTCCGCCACTGCCGGCAATAACGATCAGGGGAATTTTTTTACGAACAGCAAACAGTACTTCATTTTTTGAAACGGCTCCCCCACCCGACAGCAAGGCTATGCAGGGAATCTTTTCAATAATAGTGTTGCCTGTTTTTGCCGTTGTTTTTTTTGATGTTGAAATGATATTGCAACGATGCATCCACCTTTTAACCAACTGAAAAAAGAGGTTTGTTGCATCGCTCCACTGCTGCCCGGGTGTTAGTACAAAATGAGAATGATTAGGTTCCAGTTCTACCAGGGAAGATGTATCGGTTACTTTTTTGGTGGGATATTTTACCAGGTTTTCAGGAGTAATGCCCACCAGTTTAACTTGTGTATCTCTGCCGGCAAGCCCTTCTCCCATCAGTTGCATTACGCCCGATTGGGTTCCGCCATCAACTACCAGCGCATCTGCATAAATGGCTGCCTTTGCTATTCCTCTATCGAACAACTGAGTTAAGCTTGGTTTGATGTCGTTCTCAATTGAATCAGCGCCACCCAATATAAGAATGAGTGATTTATAGGCTGGAATCTCCAACGATTCATTGATGGTTTCAATAGTATCAGTTTCAGATGGAATTACCACCCTGGCTATATTTTTATTGGGAAAAGGAACATCAAATTTATTAATATTTGAGGCGGTCATATGGGCGTTAGTTTGGTAAAAGAAATCCGGTAATTTGCCAGCCATGGCTGCCTGTTAATTTCAGTAAATATTTATTCAGAAAAACAGGTGTTTTAACGGTATTTTGCCGGCTTTTTCCAAATCTGCTCCTGTGCCAGGTTCTCGAAACAACAAAAGTATTTAAATCGGGTGGTGCAATTGATCTATAAGCCAAAAGCCTGATTGAGGGATGGAATGCCTATTGCATATATTTATAAAAATACAAATATGGCAAAGGCAAAAAAAGCAGCTAAAAAGAAAGCAGCTAAAAAAAATAAACTGGGTGTAAAGAACTCGCTGGTAAATAATATCAATGCCAGAAAGGAAAAAGGTACCAGCAGGCCAAAAAGCAAAAAGACGGTTTCAAAAAAATCATATGAGGCAATGGAGAAAAACTGGGACAAGAAAAAATAACTATTGTTGAAAGTCGTTAAGGCTGCAGGCTCTGATTACCATCAGCGCCTTTTTTATTCATCCTTTTTTGCCGATTTTTACCCGCGGAAACAAACTGAAAATACAATTCTATGAAGAAGCTGATCATCTGGCTCGTATTGGTATTGACCATTGTTCTGGTTTTTTGGCTGGGCCAACGCTCCGGCGCCCGTATTGTAAATGAGAAAACCCTCAGTAACAGTCTTATTGTACGTGAAATTGCACAGTTGGCCAGTTTGGAAGTACAGGGAACTGCCTCTATTAAAAGAAGCAACCTTACCAACGACGGTGGCTGGGAAGACAACCTGCGTAAAATGTTTGCTGAAAACACCATTTGGGTAACGGTACCATACACGGCCAAGTTTGGCGTGAATGTAAATGAGAATAACTTTAAAGTGGCCGTAACTGAAAAAGAAGTACTGGTGTCATTACCTGCCACGCAACTCTTAAGTTATGAACTGCGCCTCGACCAGATGGAAACAGCAAATAAGAAAGGCTGGTTTATGTTCTCTGATGATGAAACATATACCGATGTACAAAAGAAACTGTACACTACATCCCGTGAGCAGGTTGAACACAATAAAGATTATTTGGAACAAAGCAAAGTAAAGATCTACAAGATCATTTCGCAATACTATGCTCCTTTTAACCTGATCGTAAAAGTAAAGTTTGGTGAGGAAGCGCCGCAAACCTTATCACTTAAGTAATGTGGTCATCATGATAACTAAACAACCTCACGCATACTATAAATCTAACATATAGGCACAACGCATATTAAGCGCTTGTAATACAAAGGAAGTCATGTAGCCATACACGGCAAACTTTATACACAGGCTAAAACCCTGATGGTTTGGTAATTCAATTAAAAAACCAACATAAAAGATCCCCGTTGTTTTTGCAACGGGGATCTTTTTCCTTAATTGTTAAATCGATCCTTGTATTCTTTTAACCTTTTGCGAATCGCTTTTATAGTGCTTTCGGCAGTTGATGGCGGAATGATATAGTCTTCGCTGGTACCTTTTTGAAATAAATAGTTGGCCGACATTTTATTGGTGCCGGAAGTGTACAAATTGAAGGCTTGTATACCTGTAACGCTTGATTTTATATCATTAACGTAATAAAACGTATCGGTGGTGGTTTCAGTTTCCAGATTGGTGATATCCTTATAGGGAAATTCTTTTGTTTTGTCATTTAGTATTTCCCCAACGCCCAAATTAAGAATACATTGAAAGGTAGCTACGTTGTGTTCAGTAAGGAAGAAGATAATTATATTATGACGGTTGAATCTTACCACTTTATCTTTTCCCTTACCAATATGGGTTTGTGCAGCAGGCCCATCAATAATTAATGGATTTGCACTGCTATCTTCCTCATCAATATCCAACCGTTCCCGGGCTTGTTTCATTACCATACTTAACCCTTCATTGAGCCATTTATCCATTTGCTCGTCAGTAGCCTTAGGTTCTGCTTTTTTATATGCTGCATCATATTCAGATTTTATTTTGAAAAATCTATAGGCGCCTATTCCTAATGCTATTAACCCTAAAATTGCCCAAAGTCCTGAAGTTATATTTGATATAAGGATAAGAATACCCCCGCCAATGGCCAGGATCTTTTCAAGAAGATAATTGGGCTTTTCGGGCGTTGGAATAAAATACTTTGCTACCAGCTCTATTCTTTCCGTTTTAGCTTTCATAAATTGGCGTGTATGTTTTAGTTGTTATGATAATAAAATAGTTGCCATACCGGATTTTTAACATCCTGCAGGTGTAATAAAATACTTGCGGCTAAGTGGCTGTCGATTTTTAAGGAATCATCCAGTAATGCCTGGGAGTTGGGTGACGTTTGGTTTAGGCCATTCAATGAGTAGTAACCATATTTTATTATGGCAAGCAATACCTTTGATCCTTTGTGTTGTGTTAAGGCGGGTTGTAAAATTCTTTCTATAGTTTTCACAATTAACCCATCTAACTTTTGTGGTTTTTTACCCTTCATCATACTCAAGGCCAGGTAAAATCTGGCATTAAAATTCCTGGGATTGGTATTCACAGATCCTGACAATACCTTTTCCGCCTCGGAATAGTCTTTATTAGCAAGTAGTGTAATGCCATTATTGTATTGGAATTCTTCATTGGAAACAGGTGCATGGGGTTGCGTGTACTTAGCTAATTCATTCAAAAGGTGGTTGATGGCAGCTTCCAGCTGGTTGCCTGGTGCATCAATATATTTCAGCGGGGTTAAAAAATGGATCAGGTCATCATTAAAGTGGCTGTTATCAAGTTTGAACGGAATAATTTTTAGTCCCAATTTGGCAGCGCTATAGACTTCCCTTATAATGTGTATTGAATTATTTGCGTAAGTGGAATAAATAAGTAGTAATAAACTGCAGTTTTTGATGGCCCTTGTAATTTCTCCCCCATAAAATTCGCCTGTGTTAATTCCATTATTGGTTGACGGAGCAATCCAGCTTTTTATATTGTTAGCCTGTAATACATCATGAATTCTGAAGGCAACATTCTTGTTAGACTCAGCATAGCTGATAAAAACTTCATTATTCATATAGTACTATCGAAATTTGATTTTTTCAAATTCGAGATTACGATGTTTACGGAAGAGAAAAACAGGTGTTTTTCACGTTTTTTTGGCGGGGACCCACATTTTTTCCGTGTTGCGTAACCCTTTTTCCCGATCCGGATAAACAGTTGGTGTCTGGTACTCTTATTTTGCAACCGCAAAAAACTACAGAACGGAATGCGCCCTAAGTCAATTTTCAGTGCCCTTATATTGGTATTTGTTTTAATAACTTCCATTCAGCCTGCATTGGCTGATCCTGATCCCGCTGGCAGTATAAAAGGTATTGTTACCACCAGCGACGGCAAACCCGCCTCAGATGTTACTATTGTTATTTCCGGAACCAAAAAGTATACGCTCACAGATGGTGAGGGAAAATTTACCTTTCGTCACCTGCAGCCCGGTGAATACACGCTTGAGATTTCCCTCGTAGGTTACGAAACGACAAAACAGCAGGTTACTGTCACCGGTTCACAGGTGGTTAGCCTCAACATACAACTCAATGCAGCGCAAAAGATGCTGGATGAGTTAACTGTTACCGGTGTTTACAATAAGTTCAATAAAAAAGAAACGGAAGATATTGCCCGGCTCCCGTTGAAGAACCTGGAGAATCCTCAGTCCTATACCGTGGTAACCCGCGAGATTATGGCTGAGCAACAGATCACCGATTATGTAAGCATTTTTAAAAATATTCCCGGGGCTGGTATTCCCGTAGTATACAACCAGGGCCGCACCTCTATGTTTGCGCGTGGTTTTATGACTGATAACCTTATTCGCAACTCGGTTTCGGGTTTTGTGTATACCAATATTGACCCCGCCAACCTGCAACGGGTAGAGGCCATTAAAGGGCCCTCCGGTACGCTGTTCAACAGCAGCATGATCTCATTTGGCGGTCTTTTTAACCGGGTTACCAAGAAACCTGTTGATCGCAATTTCACGGAGCTCAGCTACTCTGCTGCCAGTTTTGATTTGAACCGGTTGACTATGGATTTTAATCGGGTACTTGATTCGGCCCACACTACTCTTTTCAGGCTGAATGGCGCGGTTGGAACGCAGCAAAGCTTTCAGGATGCGGGTTTTTCCCGTAACCTGATGCTGGCCCCCAGTTTTAGTTATAAAGTGAATGACAGGCTGTCGTTGCTGTTGGATGTAGAAGCTTCTATGTTCACCGCTACTTCGCCCATTCGCTTTGCCCCGGCCGCAACGGGTACCATCACTAATATAAAAGACCTGGGTATTGATTATAAAAGGTCGTTCACCAACAACAGCCTTGCCTATAAAACCCAGCAATTAAATGTATTCGGACAAATAAACTACCAGCTCTCGGAAGGCTGGCGCTCGCAAACCAATTATACCCGTACGTATTCGGCTACCAAAGGTTATGTAACGCAGCTTATAGGCAAATCTGACAGCACGCTGCAACAGCAGGCCCAAATAGAAGATTTCCCCTATAATGGTACAGAGATCCAGCAAAATTTTATCGGCGATACTAAAATCGGCAATTTGAGAAATCGGGTGGTTATTGGTGTGGATGTATTTAATCAAAAAAGTAATCGAAATACGCCCACCGTTAATATGCCGGTGATCAATTTCCTGCATCCCGGAGCAGCTTATAATAATTTTAATTCAGCCAAAATAGATTCTGCTGCTGCACGTGCCGCCTATCAAATCTACCGCACCAACTTTTTTTCTTACGGGGCATATGTTTCTGATGTGATCAACATCACCCGCCAGCTGAATGTGATGCTAAGTTTGCGTGGCGACCGGTTCGATAATAAAGGAACCTATTATCCTGCACAGGATTCTACAGTAGGTGCTTATACGCAGAATGCGCTTTCGCCTAAGCTGGGGATCGTTTATGAGATCCTTCCCGAAAGACTTTCGTTATTCGGTAATTATATGAACGGGTTCAGCAATACCGGCGGTACAGATTATAACGGGGTTAGCTTTAAACCACAACAGGCTAATCAGTGGGAAGGTGGTATCAAATTGGATCTGTTCGGCCACCGG